>JAZQHI010000110.1:0-14185 GCA_045540535.1 Acutalibacteraceae bacterium
TAGCGTTCGTCATTGGGGTTAACTGCAACTGCAGTATCACCGAGAAGTGTTTCAGGACGGGTGGTTGCAAGTTCCAGATAACCGCTGCCATCCTTAAAAGGATAGCGCAAATGCCAGAAATGGCCTGCCTGTTCTTCGTATTCAACCTCGGCGTCGGAAATTGAAGTTTTACAATGCGGACACCAGTTGATTATACGTTCTCCGCGGTAGATAAGACCCTTTTCATAAAGTCTTACAAATACCTCTTTAACAGCATCGCTGCAACCTTCGTCAAGAGTAAAACGTTCCCTATCCCAATCGCAAGAAGAACCGAGTTTTTTAAGTTGCTCAATAATTCTGCCGCCGTACTGCTTTTTCCATTCCCAAGCACGTTCCAAAAAGCCGTCACGTCCGATATCGGCTTTAGTAACACCCTCCGATTTCATTTTTTCAACAATTTTAGCCTCGGTAGCAATTGAAGCGTGGTCAGTACCGGGTACCCAAAGGGTATCAAACCCTTGCATTCTTTTAAAGCGGATAAGAATATCCTGCAAAGTATTATCAAGCGCGTGACCCATGTGAAGTTGACCTGTAATATTCGGTGGCGGAATAACTATAGTATAAGTTTCCTTATCTTTTTCACATTTAGCGTGAAAATACTTACCGTCAAGCCAGGATTTATAAATTCGGTCTTCAACGTCTTTGGGGTCGTATTGTTTGGCTAATTCTTTTGCCATTAAAATTCACAACCTTTGGAAAAATTTTCTTTTAATATATTACTTATTAACGCATAAGATATTATTGTCAGTAAAAAGCGTTTGCATTAAACTGACAAAAGAACTGTCTTAACAAAGAAACAGTTAAAACCGTTACAACATAAAGTAAAGTACTTGCTTTAAGGCGGAACGGTGAAAAAACGGTTTCGCCTTAAGGCAGTTTCTTTTTTTGCAGTATTATTAATTATACAACATAAGAAAATAATGTCAAGAAATATTATTTAACTTAAATTTGATAAAACTTTTTTAAGCCTTATTAAATCGATTATATCAAAATTTTCATCACCGTTAGCATCAGCCGATATACTGTCAAAACCTTCAATACTATTACCCAATAATGATTTGCGGATATTTACCATATCGCCTGTATCAATCGTTTTATCGCCGTTAACATCACCTAAGAAACCATAATTAAGGGTAGTATTACTCAGTGTTTCAGCAGTTTTTGAACCGTAGTTGCAATAAAGTGTCGCCAAATCAGAATATAGCATAACATCCTCGCCTATAGCGCTTATATTATCAGGAAGTATTACACTTTCAAGGCTATACATATCGTAAAAAACTCTATCAGGTAAACATGATACACCTTTACCTATTCTTATATGTGTTAAATTAGCGCACGAAGCAAATGCTTCAACTCCTAATTCGGTTACGCTGTCGGAAATATTCAATCTTTCAATTTCGTAAATTCCATAAAACGCTTTATCACCGATTTTTTCGACTGTATCAGGCATCTTGATTTCGCTTAATAAACAGTTTCTAAAGGCGCTTGTCGCAATTTCCTTAACACCCGAAGGGATAGAATAGGTTTTTTCAGTTATTATACAGTCAGGAAACCAAACCAGCGTTGTTTTATCCTTATTAAAAAGAACATTATTCTCAACCGAATACGAAGTATTCTCTTCATCAACAGTAATAGTTAACGGTCCCATACTCCACAAAGCAAACTCAGGTGCCAATTCTTTGACTGATTTGCCGATAGATATTTCCTTTAGCGATTCCAGACCCAAAAACGCTCTTTCACTTACCGTTTCAACACCGTCCGACAAAACAATATTTTTAACCGATGTGCAACCCGCAAAAGCATTTGTGCCTATACTCTTAATATTGCTTGGTATAACAAGTCTTTCATCACTTTCGGGGATATTATCATTCAAACTGCCTGACTGGTAAAGTTCTGTTGCATCCTCAAAGCAATAATCGCTTATATATGAAAGTCCGCTACCAAATTTTATGGTTTTAATATTATCACACTTTGAAAAAGCGCCAACGCCCAAGTGTGTTACGCTATCGGGTATATTAAGTTCTATTATGTTTGTATATTCAAAAGCACGATCACCTATACTCGTAACTGTATTACCCATATCCAAATTCATTAACGGTGTATAGTTAAAGGCTTCGTTTTCAATTGTTAAAACGCCATCCTTTATAACAACAGTTTCTAAAGCACGGCACCAATAAAAAGCCTCTTCGCCTATAGTCTTAACACTGCCCGGTATGGTAATAGACTCAAGCGAATCACAACCAGAAAAAGCCCTGAGTTCTATGCTCTCAACAGTATTAGGTATATATACATCGTTTAATACCCAACAACTAAGAAAAGCATTTTCACCTATAACGGTAAGACCAGCATTAAGCGATACACTCTTCAATTCGGTACAATAGTAAAAGGACCCAGCGCCTATAGATTTTATACCGCTCGGCATTGTTACCTCTGTCAGCGAAGTACACTGTTCAAAGACAGTATCTTCTATAGAAGTAACACCCTGCGGAATATTGATTTCTTCAAGTGCGTAACATTCCCGAAAAGCACCGTAGCCTATGCGTTCAAGTTTACTTGTATCGTTTATAGAAGCCAAATAAAGATTGTAGCATTTTTCAAATGCAAACGGTTCTAAAATTTTAAGACTGTCCGGCAAAGCAACGCTCTCGAGTGTTTCACAGTATCCAAAAGCATCCTCGCCAATGCTTTCAAGTTTATCGCCAAAATTCACATAAGACATATCTGTGCACTGACAGAAAGCATAGTCACCTATAGTAACGGCATCTAGCAAATTTATAGACCATAGTTTACTGCAGCCTTGAAAACTACGTTCGCCTATACTTTCAAGACCTTTTGGCATATCAACAGATAATAAATTTCTACAACAAAGAAAACTATTGTCACCTATACTTTTTACACCCTCCGGAATTGTAACATAGTTTAACTGATTACAATAATTAAAGGCATAATTTTTAATAGCAGTAACATTTTCAGGGATTTGGAGGTTAGTTACAACTTCACCGTTAAGGGTAAAGCCTTTGGAAAAATACATTGGATTTGAATATTCATCCACAAATTCTATTTTACACCAAGCCTCTAAATCAAGAATATTAACCGTTTCGATATTACTGCAACGTTTAAAAGCATACGCGCCGATATATTCTATACTTGACGGAATCGTAACAGTTTTAAGGTCACTTCCTATATACATAAAAGCGTTGTCAAGCGCACCTGTAACCTTTTTACCCGCTATCTCAGATGGAATAGTCAAGTCTACATAAGGTTCCCATGTATGACTCAAAGAAACCGTTTCTCCGTCTTCATTTAGAACATAATGCCATTTGCTTTCAGTATCATAAAGTGTTTTATTTTCAGCGGCAAAAACAGTAAAATCCAATACAAATGGCGAACAAAAAACCACAACCGATAAAATAAGCGATAATACTTTAAAATTTAATTTCATTCAATTCTCTTCTTTCAAAAATTGATTTTACAGTTCTAATTTTGCCTGTTCGGCTGTGCCTATAGGCAGTTTACTGCCTGCGGCGGGTAAGTTGCGTGTGCGGTAGCGGTGGTCGCCGTCGAGTTCGCCTTTGGTATAAATAAGGGCTTCCAAAATTCTTTGACCTTTTTTCTGGGTCATAACATTTATACCGCCGTTATCCTTAGTCGCCTTTGACGGTATTGCCGCAGTAGATACAATAAGCATTCTGCCGTTAGTAGATTTAAGCAACAGTTCTGTATCCTCTTTTATAAAGAGTACTGTATGCAGAGTGAACTTTTCGCAATATGCTTTTATAAGTTTTTTGCGGTTTGTTTTTGTAGCGTAAGAACTAAGCGGAACCTTTGCGATTCTTCCGTTATCAAAAATAAATAGCATATAACCACTGTAATCGAATGTTTCGACCATATATACTGCGCTTTCGGCTTCATCAAATTCAAGTTTTGATGGTATATAGTCACCCATAACGCTGGCTTTACTATCGCCAAATTCGGCAGTTTTTGATTTATAAACCTGACATTTGTTTGAAAAGAATAGCAGTTCTGCCGCGTTGGTGGACTCAATCGTTTGGGTGATTTCGTCACCCTCTTTTAACTTCTGTTCACCGCTCATTCTAAGCGACAAAGGTGTTATTTTCTTGAAATAACCGTCCTTAGTAAAGAAAAGGGTTACGGGCGAATTATCAACCTCGATTTCTGCATCCTGTTCCTCTTCTGCAGCCGCGCTTATAATCTTGGTTTTACGTTCAAGACCATATTTTTCGACTACCTTTTCAAGTTCCTTAATTATAATTTTAAGCACCTTTTGTTTGGACTTTAAAATGCCTTCCATTTCCTCAATTTCGGCAATTAAAGCCTCAATATCCTTGGTGCGCTTTAAAATATATTCTCGGTTCAAGTGGCGCAGTTTAATTTCTGCAACATATTCAGCCTGAATTTCATCAATACCGAAGCCAATCATAAGGTTGGGTACTACCTGAGATTCCTCTTCAGTTTCGCGGACAATTTTAATCGCCTTATCGATATCAAGAAGTATCTTTTCAAGACCCTTTAAAAGATGGAGTTTATCCTTAGCCTTTGAAAGTTTAAAATAAACTCTTCTTCTTACACATTCCTCACGGAAAGCCACCCATTCGGATATAATTTCTTTTACACCCATAACTCGCGGCGAGCCTGCTATTAAAATATTGAAGTTACAGGAAAAACTGTCTTCCAAAGGAGTCATCTTCATCAACTTTTTCATCAGTTTTTCATAATCTGCACCGCGCTTTAAATCGATAGTGATTTTTAGACCGCCAAGGTCGGTTTCGTCACGGATATCATTAATTTCGGTAATCTTTTTAAGTTTAACAAGTTCAATTACCTTTTCAATTATAGCCTCAGAAGTGGTAGTAGGCGGAATTTCGGTAATATCAATACAGTTGTTGGATTTATCGTAAGTATAAACGCCTCTTATCTTAAAACTGCCTCTACCCGTTTCGTAAATCTTCTCGATTTCGTTTCTGTTATAAAGCAGTTCGCCGCCTATTGGGAAATCAGGTGCTAAAAGGGTGTCTGCAACATTAATATCGTTATCTTTTATATAAGCAATGGTGGTTTCGCAAACCTCTTTTAAATTAAAAGGGCAAATCGAACTAGCCATTCCCGCCGCGATACCCGTATTGGCATTTACTAACACCGACGGGAATGTTACAGGGAAAAGCACAGGTTCTTTCATTGTGGCGTCATAGTTATCAACAAAATCAACCGTTTCCTTATCAATATCACTGAAAAGTTCTGCGGCAATGGGTGCTAATTTTGCCTCGGTATAACGCGCTGCGGCATAAGCCATATCGCGTGAATACGCCTTACCGAATGAACCTTTAGATGCAACGTAAGGATGCAAAAGCGCTTGATGACCCTCTGACAATCGCACCATTGTTTCGTAAATAGCGGCATCACCGTGAGGGTTAAGTTGCATAGTACGTCCAACAATATTAGCCGATTTAATTGTACTACCGTTTAAAAGTCCCATATTATACATAGTATAAAGTAACTTTCTGTGCGAGGGTTTAAAACCGTCAATCTCAGGAATAGCACGGGACACAATAATACTCATAGCGTAGGGCATAAAGTTAGATTCAAGTGTTTCGGTAATAGGTTGTTCAACCGTAAGACCTGCACCTGCAATATAAGCATTTATATTGGATTTTTTAGTTTCAGTTGTTTCTTTCTTTTTTCTTGGAGCCATAAAAAATCTCCTTTGATTTTTAAAGTAATAGGTAATATGTAATAGTGAATAAGTAATGGGTTTTTGCGGTGCAAAAACATATATATTTGTGTCGCTATGCGGCACACCTTACTTATTACCTCTTCACTATTACTTCTTCTCTGTTAATGCGAAGCATTAACTAATGTCTGCATCATCGAGATACATATAACCGTTTTCGGATATAAAGTCTTTTCTGCCCTGTAAATCGTCACCTAAGAGCATATCAAACATCTGGGCTGTTCTCTCGGCGTCTTGCGGCATAACCTTAATAAGTCTTCTCGTAGCAGGATTCATAGTAGTAAGGTTCATCATATCGGGTTGGTTTTCACCAAGTCCCTTAGAACGTTGTATGCTATACTTAGCATCCCCTATTTTTTCGAGTATCTCGGCTTTTTCCTTTTCGTCATAAGCAAAATAGGTCATATCTTTTGTGCCGATTTCGTAAAGCGGAGTTTCGGCAATATAAACCTTGCCCTCGGTAATAAGGGTTGGCATAAGTCGATGAATCATAGTAAGAATAAGGGTTCTTATATGGAAACCGTCAACATCGGCATCGGTACAGATTATAACCTTATTCCAACGAAGCGAGTTAAGGTCAAATGTAGCAAGACCTTTGTTAGCCTTTGATTTAACCTCTACACCACAACCGAGTACCTTTATAAGATTGGTAATAATTTCACTTTTGAAAACCTTTTCGTAATCCGCTTTTAAGCAGTTAAGTATTTTACCGCGCACTGGCATAATAGCCTGAAAAGCCGCGTCACGCGCCAATTTACAAGAACCCAAAGCCGAATCACCCTCAACTATAAAGAGTTCGCGTTCGCTAACATCTTTTGAACGGCAGTCAACAAACTTGTCGACCCTATCAAGCATACTGTTAGAACTTTGAAGCGCTTTTTTTATGTTGATGCGCTCGCGCTCACTACGTTCACGACTGCGTTTATTAACAAGCACCTGATCGGCAATTTTATCAGCCTCGGCCTTATTTTCAATAAAGTAAACCTCTAACTGATGGCGCAAAAAGTCGACCATTGCCTCATAAATAAATTTATTTGTAATGGCTTTTTTAGTTTGGTTTTCGTAAGAAGTCATTGTAGAAAAAGAAGATATTACAAGCACCAAACATTCTTCAACGTCCGAAAAAGTGATTTTGCTTTCGTTTGATTTATATTTATTTGCCTGCTTAATATAAGCATCTATCTGAGCAACGAATGCGCTTCTTGCCGCCTTTTCGGGAACACCGCCGTGTTCAAGCCAACTTGAGTTATGATAGTATTCCTTTAAAGTGTGGCGGTTGCTGAAAGCCACTGCCGCATTAATTTTAACCTTGTATTCGGGCTTGTCCTCGCGGTCTTTACCCTTACGTTCGGTTTGCCAGAACTGAACAGCAGAAATTTTTTCTTCGCCGATATATTCATTAACATAGTCCACAATACCGTTATTGTAAACTATTTCCTGTTGAATAAACTTAGCGCCCTGTTGCTCTTTAAAAACAAAAAGCAAACCGTCATTAACTATAGCCTGACGCTTTAAAGTATCAATAAAATATTCAGCAGGTATATCGGTTTCGGTAAAAACTTCCAAGTCGGGTTTCCAACGGGTTTTAGTTCCCGTATCTTTACCCGAATAAGGTTCTTTTTTAAGACCGCCTACATTATATCCCTTTTCAAAATGAAGATTATATTTGAAACCGTCACGCTTGATTTCAACATCCATGTATTCCGAAGAATACTGTGTAGAACAAAGACCCAAACCGTTAAGACCTACAGAATATTCATAGTTGGCGCCGTCGTTAGTATTATACTTACCGCCCGCGTACATTTCGCAGTATAAAAGTTCCCAGTTATAGCACTGTTCTTTATTATTAAAGTCAACAGGCGCACCACGGCCAAAGTCCTGTACTTCAATAGAACCGTCCGCAAACTTGGTGACAATTATTTTTTGACCGTAACCCTCGCGTGCTTCGTCAATAGAGTTTGAAATAATTTCAAACGCTGAATGTTCGCAACCGTCAAGTCCGTCCGAACCGAAAATAACTCCGGGACGTTTGCGCACACGGTCAGGTCCCTCTAATTTTTGAATACTGTCATTACCGTATTCTGTATTGGTTTTTGGCATATCAGCACATACCCCTCAATTTTAATTATATATAGAACATTATACACCATATTTTGTGTTTTAGTCAAGTAAAAACCACCAAAAGCGCAGTAATTATGCCTTTTTTCAAAAAATTAAGAGCCCTTTTTTGAGGGCTCTTAAAAAATCTTTACATAACAGGTACTAAAATCATACTTCCGCCGGTTAATTCTTCGCTTTCAAGTTCGTTTATCCGCATTATTTCTTCTACGCTCGCATTATAAATTCTTGCAATATCCCACACACATTCTTTATTAGACGGAAAATAAATAGTCATAGCGCCTTTAGAATGTCTTTTAATATTTTCACTGCGATCAACCATCATATCCGATATTAAATTTATATCGCATTTTTCATAAACCGCCGCGTTAATTGCCAAATCAATTCTTATTTCTATACTATCCGCCGAAGTTATTGTATATCCACAAGAAAGTATTTCAATCTGAGGCTCGCTATGAGGGTACCCGAGTTCACAAACCAAGGGATATTTATATTCAAAATCAATAGGTTTTTCGGTATATATAACGTTGCCGTCTTCATTGCAGATAATCATTCCTGCAATAACCGTACCGCAAATAATCATATTACCGTTTTCAAATTTAGTTTTGCCCGCCTCTGCATTACACCACAAATCAACTACCGAACTTATAGTATCTTCAAGTGTAACGGTTTTTTTGCAGTGGTATTTTTCATTAACGGTATTTGTTATTTTTTCAAAAGATAATTTATCGCGTTTGATATCGGCCTTGTATTTTCTTGAAAACGCATCTAAAATAACCGCTATATCGTTATCGCAATACGCTTCGGTTGTGAGAAGAATTTTAGCATTTAGCAAAAAACTCTTGTTATCTCCCCCAGAAGACATTTTTGGCTTTACCTCTAAAAACGAAAGTTGGGTTTTTGTTTCGCATTCGCAAAGTTCGGTAATTCCCTCAATATCAAGAATTTGACTAAAGGGTATTGTGGTTTTAACCGTTTGCGGATTACCCTTTTTTTCGGGGCAATAGATTATGCAAACCGCCATTTCACCCTTAACAACCGCTTTATCGTTAATGATTTTTGTTTCTTTAACCAGCGGATGTGCCTCGGTTCTTATAATATTTCTGATTGCGGGTTGAGAATCGCCTATTCTTATTTCCTCTTCAATAGCGAGATATTTTTCCGCATAACCCATTGGCACTGTAGCAGGGGCTACTCCCCTTTTAAGTTCTACACCTATATCCTCGTAATCGGATATTATTTCGGTAGATTTAAGACAAAAAACCTTAACAAAAATATTAGCCGCGCCGTGAATATCAACCTTTCTGCCTGTAACCGCGCGGCAGTTTATGTACTCTATGCGTATTTTTGCCGATAAATCCGCATTGTTGCACTCCTTGGTAATTTCAACACTTTTAGAAAACGGATACTGATATTCATAAGAACACAAATTTCCGTCGCGGTCGGCATATAAAAGGGTTATTGAAACCGCACCGTCTACCGTAACTGTTTTGCCGTTTATACCTTTTGAAGATATGCGCGGCACTGCATTACACTTATAAATTTTCAAAATATCGGGACAATAGTCGGGAAGTGTAAAGTCCACGTCTATTGCCTGTTCAAGCGAATTGTTGTAAAGTGATTCGTTATGCGAAACACTAACCTTTAAACATTTTTGTTCCATAAAAATATCCTCTCTTTGAATGTTTTACTAAATATCTTCATTTAATAATATTCATTCAAAAAGAGGAATATGATTAATTTATTCTAATTCAAACGCGCCTGTATAAAGTTGATAATATTTGCCTTTTTGCTCAATTAACATTTCGTGGGTACCGCGTTCGATAATACGACCCTGTTCGAGCACCATAATAACGTCCGAATTCTTAACGGTTGAAAGCCTGTGCGCAATAACAAAAACCGTTCTGCCTTGCATAAGGCGGTCCATACCTTTTTGCACAATGGCTTCGGTACGGGTATCTATACTTGAAGTTGCCTCGTCAAGAATCATAACGGGTGGATCGGCAACCGCCGCGCGAGCGATTGCAATTAACTGGCGTTGACCTTGCGAAAGGTTTGCGCCGTTATTGGAAAGTTCGGTTTCATAACCGTCAGGAAGTCGCGAAATAAAATCATCCGCTCCCGAAAGTTTTGCCGCTTCGATACATTCTTCATCGGTAGCGTCGAGTCTTCCGTAACGTATATTTTCCATAACCGTTCCTGTAAAGAGATTGGTTTCCTGTAAAACGATACCGAGCGAGCGCCTGAGGTCGCTCTTTTTAATCTTATTGATATTTATACCGTCGTAACGGATTTTACCGTCGGCAATGTCATAAAAACGGTTAATAAGATTTCTAATTGTTGTTTTACCTGCACCCGTTGCACCAACAAAAGCAACCTTTTGACCAGGTTTTGCATAAACGTCAATATTATGAAGAACCAACTTTTCTTCGTTATATCCAAAATCAACATCAAAAAGTCTTACATCGCCCTCTACTTTAGTATAGGTAACGGTGCCGTCGTGATGGGGGTGTTTCCAAGCCCAGATACCCGTTCTGTCCTTAGTTTCGGTAAGGGTGCCGTCTTCACTTTCTTTGGCATTAACAAGGGTTACATAGCCGTTATCGGTTTCGGGTTCAGCATCCATAAGTTTTAAAATGCGGTCTGCACCTGCAAGACCCATAACTATTGAATTGATCTGCTGCGAAACTTGGTTTACGTTGCCTGTAAATTGCTTGGTCATATTAAGAAAAGGTATAACAACGCTTATTCCGAAAACCACCTCTCTGCCAAAAGCGAGAGAAAGGCTCACATTTTTAAAACCGTCCGCCAGTAAAAACAAGCCGCCTACAGTTGCAATTATAACATAAAGAATATTACCTATATTCATATTTATAGGTCCTAAAATATTAGCGTAGGTATGGGCTTTGCGGCTATCCTCATAAAGCGCGTTGTTTATTTTTTCAAAATCTTCAACGCCCTTCTTTTCATGACAGAAAACCTTAACTACCTTTTGTCCGTTCATCATTTCCTGAATAAAGCCCTCGGTTTTACCAACTGCTTTTTGTTGGCGGATAAAGTATTTTGCAGAACCGCTGCCTACCTTTTTGGTAACAAACATTAACAGCACTACGCCGCAAAGCACCACAAGAGTCATCCACACGCTGTACCAAAGCATTATAAAGAAAACTGTGATTACAATAAGTCCCGCTTGCAAAATAGCAGGAATAGACTGTGACACCAACTGGCGCAAAGCATCAATATCATTAGTATAATGACTCATAATATCGCCGTGTTTATTAGTATCAAAATACTTAATGGGTAAATTTTGCATTCCTGCAAACATAGCCTTACGGGTTTTACTTAAAAATCCCTGTGTAATATAGGCCATAAGTTGAGTATGTGCAAAAAAGGATAACAATGATATTAAATAGAGCACTGCAAGGGTTACTATTTTAGGAATAATTTCTAATTTAGCCGAATCCCAATCGCGACTTACAAACCATTCTTCAATAAGGGCAATAATCTGTTGGTTAAATATAGCAGGCATAGTGTTTACTATTGCCGAAAAAACTATACAAACCAAGGTAATCGGCAATAACACGGGATAACTATTAAAAAGCATTTTAAGAATTCTTTTTAAAGCATCGGGATTAAATTTAGGTTTAGGTCCGCGCATAGCGGGTCCACCCATTTTACTCATCTTCGCCACCTCCGTTTACCTGTTGCTCGTAAACTTCACGGTAAATTTCACTGGAACGGAGCAACTCGTTATGAGTACCCATAGCCGCAATTTTTCCGTTGTCCATAACAATAATTAAATCCGCATCTTCTACAGAGGCAATTCGCTGCGCAATTATTATTTTTGTGGTTTCCGGTATAAATTCCCTGAAACCTTTACGGATAAACGCATCCGTTTTAGTATCTACAGCGCTGGTAGAATCATCTAAAATAAGTATTTTAGGACGCTTTAAAAGAGCCCTTGCAATACAAAGTCTTTGCTTTTGACCGCCCGAAACGTTAGTACCGCCCTGCTCGATATAGGTGTCATACTTTTCGGGGAAACTTTCAACAAATTCATCGGCTTGAGCCAGTTTACATACTTCGCGAATTTCCTCATCAGTAGCGTTTTCGTTACCCCAACGCAAATTTTCCTTTATTGTACCCGAAAACAGTTGATTTTTTTGCAAAACCATTGCAACCGAATTTCTAAGGCTTTCTATATCGTAATCCTTAACGTCTACTCCGCCTACTAAAACCTTACCGTTGGTCACATCATAAAGTCGTGGAATTAACTGAACTAAGGAAGATTTACTTGAACCCGTACCACCTATTATACCAACCGTCATACCCGGTTTAATATTGAGGTTTACATTTTCAAGCGCATATCGTTTTGCTTTTTCGTTATATTTAAAGTTTACATTTTCAAAAGAAATAGAGCCGTCCTTAACCTCGGTTACAGGATTTTCAGGGTTAGTAAGTGTTGGCACTTCGTTAAGCACTTCACAGATACGTTTCATTGACTCAATTGACATTGTCATCATAACGTAAATCATAGAAAGCATCATAAGTGACATAAGTATCTGCACACCGTAGGTAAGCATTGCCGAAATCTGACCCACATCCACTTTTGTTCCACCTGTAGTAATTACAAGGAAAGAACCTATAAGCAGAATGCCTACTGTGTTAAAGTACATACAGAACTGCATTATCGGGGTATTAAGCGCCACAATACGCTCGGCTTTAGTAAAGTCACGGCAAATATCGTCCGACGCAAAATTAAACTTATCTTTTTCAAATTCCTCGCGCGAAAAACCTTTTACTACCCTCATACCGCGGACATTTTCTTCTATAGACTCGTTGAGATTATCGTATTTTTTAAATACACGTCTGAAAGCGGGCATCGCCTTTCTCGCCACAAACAAAAGACCTAAAATTAAAACAGGTACTACTACCACAAATGTTGTAGCCAGCGCGCCACCCATTGTATAAGCCATTATAATTGAAAAAACAAACATCATAGGGCTTCTTATAGCGGTACGTATAAGCATCATATAAGACATTTGAACATTGTTAACATCGGTAGTAAGACGTGTCACCAAAGAAGTTGACGAAAACTTATCTATATTAGCAAACGAAAAACTTCCTATTTCGGCATAAATATCATATCTTAAATTCTTTGCAAATCCTGCAGATGCATTAGCGCAAGTCACCGCGGCAATGCCACCGCAACAAAGTGAAATCAGTGCCATTAAAACAAGGAATAACCCTGTTTTTAAAATATCTCCTATAGGCGCGCCATACTTAATGTTATTAACAAGATTTGCAGTTATAAAGGGAATTGCAACTTCAATAAGCACCTCACCCATAATAAAAATAAGGGTAAGAATTGACGGTAACTTATATTCCCTTATACTTTTTGCTAAGGTTTTAATCATTTTTTTCCTCCAAATTTGCCGTTAACTTTTTCATAACACTAAAAAAAGTTTCAAGTTCGCCGTCACTAATTCCTTTTCTAAGGCGTTCTTCCCTTTTTTCAATGCTTTTAATTATTCTTTCGTGATTTTCTATTGCTTTATTCGTAAGCAGAATTTTTTTCAGTCTTGCATCGTTTTCAACGCTAACCCTTTCAATAAAACCCTTTTGCTCCATTGTTTTTAACATTCTGCTCGCAGTAGAGGGTCTTATAGAAAATCGTTCCTCAAAATCGCGTTGAAAAATTTCTTTCCCGCGGTTATCGTAAAAGTAACTTATAGCCCAACCGTTAATGCCCTTAATATGCTCGATACCTTCCCTTTCGCCAGATGCCTCAATATCGCGCTTTATGACATTAAAAAGCCTACGAACTGCAAAACCGATTTCGTTATCTCTACCCATAATACACCTGCCTTTAAGAAATGTTAGCCTGCTAACTATTATAAAACCATATATAATTATTGTCAAGCGTCAAACTGTTAATATTCTATTAACTAAAAATTTTAGCAGAGCATTAAAATGCTCTGCTAAAATCTATTTTTTAAGTTCTTTTGTTTTATTATAAGCGGAAGTAACTGCCGACATTGCCGAGGCTCTGAATCCGCCATCTTCAAGAGCGTGAACACCTGCTATTGTAGTGCCACCCGGGCTACAAACCTCATCCTTTAAAACCGCAGGGTGCTTACCGCTTGTAATAATAAGTTCTGCCGCTCCCGATAAAGTTTGGGCGGCATATTCAAGCGCTTTTTGGCGCGGCAATCCGCACTCAACCCCTGCATCAGCCAATGCCTCACAGAACATATAAACAAATGCCGGTCCGCAACC
>JAZQHI010000111.1:0-2465 GCA_045540535.1 Acutalibacteraceae bacterium
CATCAGGCACAAAGCAAATATCCTGACTGTCGGGTCGGTCAGCGTTAATAAAACCCTCTCGCTCGGCAATTTCGCGAACCTGCGCTTTTGTAATATCGCCAAGCGGAAACAAAACATGACTCAACTGATTTTGAGTGAGTCCGTAAAGCACATAAGACTGGTCTTTAGTTTCATCCAACGCTTTTAGCAGTATATATCTGCCGTTGCTGTCCCTACGTATTCTTGCATAATGGCCCGTAGCAATTTTATCAAAACCCAAAGAAATTGCCTTTTCCAACATAGCGCCGAACTTTATATATTTGTTGCAAACAATACAAGGGTTTGGCGTGTTCCCTAGTTTATACTGATTAATAAAATCACCTATTACATAATGGGTAAACTCGGATTTAAGGTTTACTGCAAAATGCTCTATATCAAGTTTTTGACAAACTGCTAAAGCGTCCTTAGTATTAGTATCGTTTTCCACTTCACAAAGTTCTAAAGTAACCCCAGCAGTAATATAGCCTTTATCAATTAAAATTTTAGCCGTAACCGAGGAATCAACCCCGCCACTCATTCCAACTAAAACCTTTTCTTCTGTCATACAAAAACCTCTTCAAAACAATAGGGCGGGTAAAATACCCACCCTACTTTAAAATTTAAATAGAAGTAATATTTGCTATTTCAAACATATCCATATCAAGCGGTTTTTTCATATTGAGCGCTTCATAAATATCGTAATCAACAATAGCGTTGTTCTTCATAGCAATAACGCGGTTGCCTATGCCTTTGCTTAAAAGCATAACTGCTGCATAACCCATCTGGGTAGCGCGAACACGGTCGCGCACCGTAGGATTACCGCCGCGTTGAACGTGACCCAAAATAGTGGCGCGGGTTTCAATGCCTGTAATTTCTTCAATTTTCTTAGCCATTTCTTCAACGCCGCCAACACCTTCGGCAACCATAATAATAAAGTGCTCTTTACCTGTTTTTCTGGTTTCCTCAATTTTAGCGATAACATCATCAATATTCCATTCAACTTCGGGAACTAAAATTGAAGTGGCACCTACTGCAATACCGCATTGAAGCGCAACGTGGCCTGCTCTTCTGCCCATAACCTCAACAACGCTGCAACGGTCATGCGACTGAGCAGTATCGCGAAGTTTATCAACCATTTCGAGTACAGTATTCATAGCGGTATCAAAACCGATTGTATAGTCGGTAGAAGTAATATCGTTATCAATAGTACCCGGTATACCAACGCAAGGAATACCCTTTAAAGATAAATCTCTGGCACCTCTGAAAGACCCGTCACCGCCGATTACAACAATACCCTCAATACCGAACTTTTTGCAGTTTTCTACCGCTTCGTTAACGCCCTCTTCGGTTTTGAATTTAGGACTTCTTGCAGTAAATAATACAGTACCGCCGCGGTGGATAATATCAGATACGGAACGAACGTCCAAATCAAAAATATCACCCTCGATAAGACCGTTATAACCACGTCTTATACCCTTAACATTCATACCAAGCGAAACTGCAGTTCTTACAACGGCACGAACTGCCGCGTTCATACCGGGCGCGTCGCCGCCACTGGTTAAAACTCCTATAGTTTTCATATATATCATCTCCAAAAAATTACAAATCACCTTGAAAGTACATTATAAACTATATTTGCGACTTTTTCAACTATTATTTTACAAGTTTTACATTTTCTTCGCCTAAAATATCAATTAATGATGAAATTAGTTCATCACTAGCATTCACCCAAAGCCTTTTAGGTGCTTCAAACTTTTTATTTGTATCGGTACAGTAAATAATTACAGGTTCTGTACCGCCAAATTCCGAAAGTTTTTCTTTTACATTTTCAAAAATACTGTCTTCAATATTCTTGACCTTTAAATAAAGACCGTTTTTTATTTTCGGCTTGCTTTCAGTTTTAAAGGCTAAATTTTTAGGCAAAAACTCTACCTTTTCACATAAAATTTCGGTATCGCGATCCTCACGTTCGGAAATTTTACCGCTTAAAATAATAGGTTCTTTAGAAGTTAGTTTATCCTTAAACTCGGTATAGGTTTTAGAAAAAACTGTTACCGAAATTGAAGCCGTCATATCCTCAATTAAGGCAGACGCCAAAAGTGAGTTATTTTTAAGTTGCCTTACCTTTAAATTACTAATAATTCCTGCAACTGTTACGCGATTACCGTCCCTATACTTACCATTTAGTATGTCCGATATTTCTACATAACCCGATTTTGCCAAAAACGCCGAAAATTTTTCCATTGGGTGCCCTGAAAGATAAAGACCTGTTGCCTCTTTTTCAAGTTCCAATTTTAAATCCTCTTCCATTTCAGGCATTTTTTCGGGTACAAAAACGTTGGGAGAATCCATTTCTTCAAAAAGATTAAGTTGTCCCTCAGCAGAAAAACGTTTTTCGTTTTCGGTCGCAGCAAGTACCCCATCAATATTATAAAGCATTTGACGGC
>JAZQHI010000112.1:0-4402 GCA_045540535.1 Acutalibacteraceae bacterium
GCGATATATGTACTGTTTCCCGTAGAACCGCTGAAAAGCGGACAAATTCGTGACATTTTTTTGCTCCTAACTTAAAAAAGTGCGGCGGGAATCACCCGTCGCACCGAAATTATGCTTGCTTGTAAACTGCCGTAGCCTCAAACACAGGCACACGTTTTATGTCAGCACCGAGCGCTGTAAATTTTTCAACAATATTTTCATAACCGCGGTCAATATGGTCAATTTCCTCAATCTCGGTTTTACCTTCCGCCATAAGACCTGCAATAATCATTGCGGCACCTGCTCTTAAATCCACCGCTTTAACAGGCGCGGAATTAAGTTCCTTTACCCCTGTAATTACTGCCATCTTACCGTCAACCTGAATATTAGCGCCCATAAGGGTTAACTGTTCAACATAACGGAAACGGCTATCCCAAACGCCTTCGGTCACAATGCTGGTACCCTCGGCAATAGTGAGAACTGTTGCCATTTGGGGTTGCATATCGGTCGGGAAACCAGGGTGCGGCATTGTTTTAACGTTACATTTGCGAGGTCTTGTCCTCATAGTAACGCGAACCGATTCATCAAACTCGGTAATCTCAGCGCCTGCTTCCTTTAATTTTGCAATAATAGATTCTAGATGCTTAGGGGTTACATTATTAACCAAAATATCCCCCATAGTAGCAACCGCCGCCGCCATATATGTTCCGGCTTCAATCTGGTCAGGAATAATGCTATAATTTGTGCCGTGCAAAGTTTCAACACCGCGGATTTTTATAACACTGGTACCCGCGCCCATAATATTAGCACCCATTGAGTTAAGGAAATTCGCAAGGTCAACTATATGAGGTTCACGTGCAGCATTTTCAATAACAGTAAGTCCCTTAGCCTTAACAGCCGCTAACATAATATTGATTGTAGCACCAACTGACACCACATCAAGATAAATAGAAGCGCCCTTAAGGGTCATTGCCCTACCGTCCACCATACCGTTTTCAATTGTCATTTTAGCGCCAAGCGCTTCAAAACCTTTAATGTGTTGGTCAATAGGACGCACACCGAAATTGCAGCCACCGGGTGGCGCCACTCTTGCGCGGTTCATTTTGCCAAGCAAAGCACCTAAAAAATAACTCGAAGCACGCATTCCCTCCGCCATTTGTTTAGAAACAATGTAGGAATTAACATGACTGGGATCTATTTCAACACAGGTTTTATTAATAAGGCGAACATTAGCACCAAGGCATTTCATAGCGCTGAGTATAGTACTAACATCCGAAATATCAGGAAGATTATCTACTACACAAACGCTATCTGCCAATAAAACTGCGGGCAAAATCGCTACCGCGGCATTTTTAGCGCCACTTATTCTAACCTCACCTTTTAACGGCTTACCGCCGTGAATAACAAACTTTTCCAAATAAGGCACTCCCGTCAACTAAAATTTTTGACTGTTACACTACCTTTATATATTACCCAAGTAATAGTTCAAAAAACACTTATATAATATTATACCTTGTATTACCGATTTTGTCAATTTTTTATTAAAATTTCATTAAGATTTTAGAAAAAATAATATATAAAACGGTCGGTTTCCCGACCGTTAAATTTTAATTAATTTTTCCGTAAAGTGGGATATCGCTATCCTTTTTAGGTTCTCTTGCAGGAGCAGACTGAACTTGGTTATTAGGACGTCTGCCGCGTGAATGAGAAGAACTTCTGCGACGGTCATTAAATCTTGGGGGATGAATTTCCGCACCCTCTAAAGCGATAACAACACGTCTTGCGTTACCCTCTCCAAAAGATGTTGAAACAACACCTTCAATATTCTGAACCGCAGTATGAATAATTCTTCTCTCATAAGGATTCATAGGTTCAAGGCTACGGTTTTTACCAGTCTTTAATACCTGAGCCGAAATACGTTTAGCCAATTTAATTAAGGTTTCTTCTCTTCTTTCACGGTAATCACCGATATTAAGAGAAATCTTATAGTGACTGCCGCCATTATTAGCAGCAAGGCTTGCAAGGTACTGAAGCGCATCTAAAGTTTCGCCTCTGCGACCGATAACAACACTTAAATTCTCGCCATCCAAATGAATAAGGGAAGCGTTTTCGCAACTTTGAACCTTAATTTCCACTTTGTCACAACCAACTGCTAAAAGCACAGACTTAATATAAGCCACTGCTTTTCCTGCAGGTGTAGCAGCATCAATTTCGGATGCATCAATCGCCTCGCCGTATTTAGAAACCTCGTTATCAGTTTTAACGGTTTTTTCTACGGTTTTTGTTTCTTCTTCCTTTTTAGGCTTTGCATCAACCGCAGCCGATTTTTCCTTCTGGGGTTTTGCTTTTTTAGGGTTATTCTTAGTCTTTTTATCAGCAATCTCAATATACGCTCTAACCTGAGCCTGAGTGCCGCCGAAAAGACCTAAAATTTTCTTCTTAGGCATTGCAATTAAATCTATCTGTATATCTTCAAGTTCTGATACATTTAATTTAGCAATAGCATTTTCTTTTGCTTCGTCAATCGTATTACCGAAGCCTATTGCTTCCTTAACCAAGGGAAATCCTCCTTTTAATTTTCTTCCGTATTAGAAGAGGTAAGTTTTTTTATTTGTCCTGCTTCAAAATCGCACTGTTTCACAAGTTCTTTAGCGCGCTCGCGAGAAAGCATTTTGTGCGGTCCGTAGAAATTTTGCACTCCCAACTGAATAAATCCGCCTATAAGTGACGAACAGGTCCAATAGAAAGTAACACCGCCCGGGAAACCGAAACCAATAAATAATGACATTAAGGGCATTGTAAGCATCATACCTGTCATACTGGGGGCTTCGGGATTAAGTTTCTTTTGCATACGCATTGAAAGTACACTTGAAAGCATTTGAGCCGCAAATGCCATAAAGGGTAAAATCCAGATAAGTTGTGCATCATTGAATATATTCCAAGACCACTTTGGAGATTCGGTAAGATTAAGTTTATCGGTAAATAAAGTGTAATCAATATTACTCTCTGTATCCTTAGCCTTAATATCGGCTAAATCGTCCTTAATCTTATTATAGTCTTTTTCGGACAAAATTTCTTCAAGAATGTCACTGTCACCACGGATGATATTAACGATACCAAGTTCGTTCTGGGAATTTCTGCCCGCCTGCCAATTCAAACGTTCAGTATATTCGGTATACTTTTCCTTATCCTCTTCTTTAAGTTCGGTCATACTTGCAGAAATAACCGTTGCTACATTTTGAACCTTATCCTTATTAGCGCCTGCCATATAGGTTAAGGGTGACATAATGAGCCAATAAATACTCATCATAAGAACAAGGCGAAGAATAAGCGGTAAGCAACCGCCCGACATCGAAACGCCCTCTTCCTGATAAAGTTTTTGCATACCCTCGTTGTATTTCTGGCGGTCATCGCCACAACGTTTTTTAAGGTCATCAAGTTTAGGTTTAATTCTTGTTTGCTGAACAGAAGATTTTTGACTTTTAATACTTAACGGTATAAGTGCTAAGTTTATAAGTAATGTAAAAACAAAAACTGCGGCAGCAAAATTACCGCCGAAAACTGTGGCTAAATTTTGTAAAACCCAAGCCAAAGGTTTGTTAATAAGATCAAAAAGAAATTGCATTTATGCACCATCCATTCAAAACATTAAAAATGTTAATGGTAATATTCACTTTTTAGGTGGTACGGGGTCATAGCCGCCCTTGCATAACGGATGACACCGCAAAATTCGCCACAAAGTTAAAAGCAACCCTTTTAAACTGCCGTGAACCCTTATGGCTTCTATCGCATACTCAGAGCAAGTAGGCGTAAAACGGCAACAAGGAATTTTTAATGGCGAAATGTGTTTTCTGTAAATCCCAATTAATTTAATTAATAATCTACTCATTTTTGTTAGAATTATCTTTTATAGAGGCAGATTTTAAAAGTTTAAGAATTGACTCTGCCACAACGGTACTCTTTACAGTTAAAATACGTGTGCGCGCTACGATTATATAATCATAGCCGACCGGAATTTGAGATAATATTTGTCTGAACGCCGCCGCAATTACCCTTTTTGCACGGTTACGGGAAACTGCATTACCAATCTTTTTAGCGGCTGTAATACCAAGCCTTACATTACTGTAACGGTTTTTCATAGCATAAACCACAACATAAGGCGATACTAACGATGTACCTCTTCTATAGGCACGTCTGAAAACATAATTCTCTTTAATTTTTTGTAGTTTGTTCATACAATCCAAACGTTATAAAAGACTAAGGGAGCACTTTACGGAAAGGCTCCCTTTTTGTGCTTTTAATATGTTAATTGCTTTCTTCCCTTTGCTCTGCGGCGTGCAAGTACCTTGCGGCCATTAGCAGTAGCCATTCTCTTTAAAAAGCCGTGCTCTTTTTTACGATGAAGCTTTTTAGGCTGATAAGT
>JAZQHI010000113.1:0-14810 GCA_045540535.1 Acutalibacteraceae bacterium
GGTGACAAAGGCGATAAAGGCGATAAGGGTGACCAAGGTATACAGGGCGAAAAAGGGGACAAAGGTGACAAGGGCGACAGCGGTAAAGACGCTATAGCAGAACTTGAATACAACCCCGAAAGCCAGAATGCCCAAAGCGGCGTAGCGGTGGCTAGTGCTTTAGGCGGTTATGTGGCTTATGATGATGAAATTGAGTTTATTTTAGACGGTGGTAACGCATCCGGTGATAGCGAAATAAACGCAGAATTTATTATTGACGGTGAAATATCCGATACAAGTAATAACGCCGTTGCAAATAGGGTTATTAAAACTTATGTTGATAATAAAAATAAAGTTACAAGTGAAGAACTCAAGTCTTATGTTGATAATAAAAACGAAGTTACAAGCGAAGAAATCAGGGGCTATATTGATAATAAAAATGCCGATTTAACGGAAGCGGATAAAGATTTGAAAAGCAGCATTGAAAAAATAGGAAAATGCTACATAACCGAAGATGGCGTAATCGACGGTTGGCGATACCGCAAATGGAGTAACGGAGATGCAGAGTGTTGGCGAAGTGACGAGAAAAATTTAGATATTGCTGAAGCGTGGGTGGAGCCGTTATATTACGGTGGGATAAATAGTATTGCTTTTCCGCAGGATTTATTTATAGAAACCCCTGTACTTAATGTTACGTTAGAAGAGTCTTTCGGCGGTAACGCATTTTTTACAAAGCAGTTCACTTTAAAAGACGAAACAGGAAGGATATTTGTTATATCGCCAAAACAAGATACTGTTACGGTAAGAATTAATTTTGTGGCAAAGGGTAGGTGGCAATAATGTCAAAACAAGTAAGAATCAGCGGTAAAATCCGCAATAGTTTCAGAAGTGATAAACTAGGTAATTGGGAAAGTGAAAATCCTGTTTTACTAAAGGGCGAGTTCGGTGTAGTAACTAATCCTCTGGACAGTACAGAAAGAGTAAAAATCGGTGACGGAGTTACTGCTTGGAACAACCTTGGCTGGTGGTACGGACCGACAGGACCTAAAGGTGAAAAGGGCGAGCAAGGTATAAAGGGTGAAAAAGGTGATAAAGGCGACACCGCAGAGGTTGACTATAATTACCTTAACACCGCACACGCTAATGCGTTAAAGGCTAAGAGCGTTGGTAAAACGGTGGTTGTAAATGATGTATCCCCCTTAGAGCACAATCTTAACGTTAAACTTAAAAGCGATGTTTTAACTGATTTTTCTTCGGTTAAAGTTTTAAGATACGGCAAGAACATATATGATTTGTATTCTGAAAGTGTTAAAAGTTTAGGTGGTGCTAACGGTTTTGATGCTGTTTCAAAGAATAACGGGCTTTTAACAATAACCTCAGATAATAAAAAAATAACAACCCAGTACCATTGCCCTATTTTTACCCTTTATGAAGCGGAGTTGCCCAAAGGCACTTATACCTTTAGTTTTAAATGCGGTTTTGAAAATTCTGTACCGACAGCGGCAAAACCAAATTATTTGGCGTTTTATTTAGATGGAGTGGTGAATACTGCCGATTTTTTGACCGACGGCAGTTATAATTACACCTTTAATTTAGAAAACAAAGCAACTGTCAGGATAGATTTTTATAAGCACGTGTTTTATGCACAAGAGGATGGTTTAGGCAGTGAATACGCGAGTGATACAATCTATAATGCAAAATTTTGGGATATTCAGTTAGAATTGGGCGAGAATGCTACTGAATATGAGGATTATAAACAAGTGCAAGAGGTTACAGCCAACGCAGACGGTAGCGTTAACGGACTTTTAAGCATAGCGCCTAATATGACCTTAATTTCTTACGATGATGTAATTATAGAATGTGAATACAACAAGGATATTAATTGCATCACCGATAAACTGGGTTATTTAAATACTCAATTAGGCGACATTGAAACCGCTCTTGATAATATCATTGCCGAACAAGAGAGCATTATTGCAATTCAAAACGCATTGATAGGCGGTGAAACAGTATGAGTATAGCGGGAAAAAATATGACTATCTCTGCTAACAATACAACCATAGCCGAGAATGAGCAAAAGGTTTACGAAGCAGGTAAACAAGCAGAGTATGACGCTTTTTGGGATAGTTATCAAGATTATGGCAATAGAGATTATTATTCTGGTGCTTTTGGTGGTGCAGGTTGGGTAGAAAATATAGATAAAATGAAATATCCAATTAAATTAGGTGCTTACAGAGCGTGTTGCGAGTATATGTTTGAATATTTTAACAGAGATAAAGCAGGCAACGCACCACTGTATGATATGACAGAACTCAGTAAAAAAATAGACTTTTCGCAAGTTATGTCTGCCAATAACACATTTAATAACGCAAGAATAAAAAATTTAACTTGTGATTTTAGCAATGCTGAGTCATTGAATTCTACTTTTTCAGGTGGAAATGGTGGAATAATTGAAAATCTTACTTTAAAAGTAACTGATAAGTGTAAAAACTTTACGGCGACTTTTAGTTATCAAACCGCAATGACAACTATTAGATTTACTGATGATAGTATAATTGCAGCAAGTATAAGTTTTAACCATAGCCCACTAACGAAAGAAAGCATAACAAATATTATAAATACACTTTCGTCAAGTGTAAGTGGTAAAACTGCCACATTCTCTAAATCTGCAGTAGATACAGCCTTTGAAACTGCCGAAGGATTAGGTGACGGTAGCACGTCGGCAGAATGGTTGGCTCTAAGAGCGACTAAAGAAAATTGGACAGTTACATTAGTTTAAGGGGTGAAGATATGAAAAAAGAAACTATAACAATGATTAAACTCGTAGCAACAGAAGGAATGATTTTAACCAATGGTGAAGCCTACGGTAAAGAAGTATTCCTTTCAAACACTGATAGTGCTGACAATTGGCACGAAATCACCGAGGAAGAGTATAACGCTATTCAAGAAGCAGAACTCAAAGAAGCGGAGGTGTAAACGGTGGCGGAGTTAATATTCGGTGTTGTCGGTATGATAGTTGGAATTACAGGCGCAGTTATCGGCGCTGTTAATGTTTCACGAAATAAGCAGACAGACAACATTAAAGAGGGCAAAGAGGACGGGATTGTTTTAACGGAAATCGGGTATATAAAAGCGGGTGTTGACGATTTAAAAAGGGACAACCGTGATATACGCGCCGAAGTCCAGAACATTCACGATAAAGTTACCCAAACGGCAGAGTCTTGCAAACAGGCACATAAAAGAATTGATGAACTTCAAAAGTTTCATCAACCAAATTAAAAAGGAGTAATGTAAAATGAACAGTCCATATAAAAGTAAATTCAGAGTATCGCAAATTTTCAAAGGTTCTGCACACGACGGTTTAGATTTAGTCGGTGTAGACAGTAAAGAAATACATAGCACCGTGAACGGTGTAGTAGAACGTGCAGGGTGGGAAAACGCCGCCAATAAAAAGCAAGGCTTCGGTCAATATGTGCGTATTAAGCAAGACGGCTCAGAAGATAGATATTATTTCGGTCATTTGTCCTCTGTCAAAGTTAGCGTGGGACAAACCGTCCGTATCGGTGATGTTATCGGTATCGAGGGCAGTACAGGAAAGTCCACCGGCTCACACTGTCATTACTGTATACGCGGAAACTGTTCAACATCACAGATTAGAGATGTATGCGCCATAAGCGGTATACCTAACAAAGTAGGTACATATACCCCCGTAACAGAAGGTTGGTTTGAGGATGATAACGGTTGGTATTATCAGGAGGCTGATGGTAGCCGCACTAAAAACTGTTGGCGCAAAGATACTGTAGGTTGGTGTTACTTAGATGCTGACGGTTATATGATAACAAACGCTTGGCAACGTGATACTGTTGGTTGGTGCTGTTTGGGTGCCGACGGAAGAACAATCACATCAGAGTGGCTTAATGACAACGGCAGATGGTATTATTTCGACACCGAGGGTCACGCCGTTAAAGGAGTCCATACAATCAAAGACAAGTTGTTCTACTTCGCAGAACAGGACGGCAAAGGTCTTAAAGAATGTCAGTTAATAATCACCAATAGCAACGGTGAAATTGAAGTAAAGGAGTAAAAGTTATGAACAAGACAAAGTTAGTGAAATGGGTAAAAGCAGCAAGTATTCGGGCGGTTAAAACAGCGGCACAGACGGCCGTTGCAATGATACCCGTAGGCGTAAAGATTGGCGAAGTTGGCTGGACCGCTGTTGCCAGTACCGCCGTTCTTGCAGGCGTATGTTCGGTACTTACAAGCATTGCAGGTCTACCGGAAGTTAAAGAGTAAGTTTATATAAAAATACCGCCCATTTGTGTGTAGTGAAAAGGTTATACTTCACACGAAATTTCACACGCAAACGATGTTATGGCTTAAATAAATACCTTATAGTGATTATTATATAGGGTTCGAGTCCCTTTCAGCGTGCCAAATTAAAGGAATCATTCCGAAAGGAATGGTTCCTTTAGTTTTTATATAATATAATATTTATAAAAAATCTTAATATTTTGTTGCTAAATGATATTAAAGTTTGTTATAATGGTTATAGTGAATTGAAATGGTGTAATAACACTGTTTTAATACCAAATCAAAGATTTGGAAATTTGGAGGGATAAGTGTGAAACTTTGTGCCCATAACAGTATTTTAGAAATTGACCCATATCTAAAACCGTATGAAAAAGATATTGACCTTAGAATGAGTCTTTATATGAATAAGCGCAGTGAATTGTTGGGGGATTTGAATAATCTTTCGGAATTTGCTAATGCCTATTTGTATTTCGGATTTCATAGAACTGATAACGGTTGGGTTTATAGAGAATGGGCGCCTGCGGCTGATGCGATGTATCTTACAGGTGATTTTAACGGTTGGAATACCGAAAGCCACCCAATGACAAAACTTGAAAACGATGTATTTGAAATTTATTTAAGCGGTAAAAACGCTTTGCGCGTAGGTCAAAAAATTCAGGCGATTGTTATTAATTCTGGTAGATTTTTAAGACGAATACCGCTGTTTGCAACGCGTGTTGTGCAAGACCCTGAAACGTATCTTTGGTGCGCGGAAATTGAGGAAACTTTTGCCGAGTTCCCTTGGACAGATGGCGAGTTTGTGCCAGATAAAACCCCGTTAATTTATGAGTGCCATATTGGTATGTCGGGAGAAGAGGGTAAAGTCAGTTCTTTTGATGAATTCAGAAAAAATGTTTTACCGCGTATTAAAAAACTCGGATACAACACTATTCAGATTATGGCTATTATGGAGCATCCGTATTATGGCTCTTTCGGGTATCAAGTGTCAAATTTTTATGCGGTATCTTCGCGTTACGGTAACAGCAAACAACTTAAAAAACTCATAAATGCCGCACATAAGATGGGTATAGCGGTTCTGCTTGATGTTGTTCATTCCCACGCAGTTAATAACACAAACGAGGGTTTGAACGAGTTTGACGGTACCGTTCATCAGTTTTTTCATGAGGGTGAACGCGGTAACCACAGTGCATGGGGTACAAAACTTTTCAACTACGGTAAAAATGATGTTCTGAATTTCCTGCTATCTAATTTAAAATATTGGATGGAAGTATTTCATTTTGACGGTTTCCGTTTTGACGGTGTTACTTCAATGCTTTATCACGACCACGGTCTTGGAAGTGCATTTACTAATTATGATATGTATTTTTCGATGAATACTGATACCGAAGCCGTTACATATTTACAACTTGCAAACGAACTTATTCACGAACTTAATCCTAATGCTATTACTGTTGCTGAGGATATGTCCGGTATGCCTGGTATGTGCATACCGATAGCAGACGGCGGTATCGGCTTTGATTTCAGACTTTCGATGGGTGTTCCTGATTTATGGATTAAATTGTTAAAGGAATATAATGATGATAATTGGGATGTAGGTAAACTTTGGTATGAACTAACTTCCCGCAGACCGAATGAAAAGAATATCGGTTATGCCGAATCGCACGACCAAGCCCTTGTGGGTGATAAAACAATTATGTTCCGTCTTTGTGATGCTGAGATGTATACCTCGATGACAAAATTTGCCGAAAGTCTTGTAATTGACCGTGGTATTGCGCTTCATAAAATGATAAGACTCATAACTTCCACCCTTTCGGGTGAGGGTTATCTTAACTTTATGGGCAACGAATTCGGACATCCCGAATGGATAGATTTTCCGCGTGAGGGCAACGGTTGGAGTTATCATTACTGCCGCAGACAGTGGAGTCTTGTGGATAATAATAATCTAAGATACGTTGAACTTAATAACTTTGATAAAGCGATGATTAAACTACTTAAAAAAGAAGACGTACTTAATATTAAACCGATAAACCGTTGGCTGCATCAAGACGATAAAATAATTATTTATACTAAAGATGATTTGGTGTTTATTTTTAATTTTCATCCTACTAAATCGTTTGACGGTTATTTTGTTCCTGTAGGCAAGAAAGGTACATATAAAGTTATTTTATCTACTGATGACGGCGAATTTGGCGGTTTTTCACGCGTGGATACAACAAAAAAATACAAGGCAATTTCAACACCTGCAAACTGGGTTGGATTTAATTGTTATTTACCTTGCAGAACGGCTATTGTTCTAAAACGCAAAGGCTGAAATTGATTTTATATTTTAATTAACATAGAAAAAACAGAGCAAAAATTTGCTCTGTTTTTTTGCAATTATTTCTTATATAAAACTATTTTTTAAGTAACATTATTGCCGCAATAATCAAACCAACAACAACTATTACTGCTACTGTTATTAAAATAATCGGTAAAGTTAAATTTTTATTATCTGATTTATTCTTTTCATTATCAGAATTATCTGCAACAACTTCTTTGCTTTCTGTAGATTCTAAAGAAGAAATTTCAGAAATAGTCGAGTTTTCAGATGATTCTGTCGTAGAAATGTTTGAAGAGGAATTTGTAACGCTGTTATTTTTTGAAGTAGTTTGTGAATTTGCAACACTGCTTACTGCGTTTTTTTCTGCTTCGGTTTTAGTTCCGCCAACCAAAGCGAAATAACCGAACTTTTCAGTTGTGAAATTGAGTGTGCTATCTTTAACCGAAGATTCAAGCAGGGTAGCAGTACCGTCATTTGTAACGTGAACAACGTTAAAGTTTTTATAATTCTTAGTAATGCCAGCATCAATAGGTACAGTTAAATTAACATTACCTTTTGCATCAAAAATTGTGTCAACGTTTTTACCATCCGCACTTATTGTGCGAGTGATTAAATTAAAATCAAATATCTGAAGAATTTTTCGTGATTTAATTTTATCGCTCAAAGAGTTTACACCACGAATAATTGTATTTTTATTCTTTGTATCAATAGAATTGGTAATATTTGCGGTTTTTAAGATAACGTTTTCTCTTATGTTAGTAGTACCTGTGATTTTTGCTGTTACGTTTAAGCCCTCAACCGATTTGCCTGATAATGAGTTAGCAAAATATTCGGTCTTTTTATCGCCGCAAACAGTACAAGTATAAATACTTTCGCCCTTTTTCTCAGCAGTACTGTCTGTAATTACAGGGTCGCCGTATGAATGACCTAAAACAGAACAACTGGTTCTTACTTTATTGAATGTTTCAACGTCTTTTACAAGTAACATATCGCCAATATTAAGGGTTGAATCGGTCCAGTCGGTTTTTGGGATTTTATGACTGCATTTGTCTTTATGACCCTCGGAATGAAGGAAGAAAGAAACCGTTGCAAGTTCGGACAAGGGTTTACCCTCAGCCATATCGGCTACAGGCATTACAATCCAACCGTCAAAATCGCTTTCAAGTTCAACGTATTTAAATTCGGGATAAGGTCCTATTATCTGACGGGTTTTGTTATTAATTAGGTATGTACCTGCCATATTATCAATATACTGATCGCGGCCTTTTGCCCTTAACATCATAGAAACCGATTTATTAAATTTGTTTTCGCTTTCAATTTTAACCCTTGCCGCAACATAATTATAAGGCGTTGTATCTAAATAATTACCTAAAGGCACGATATCGCCGCTTTCATAAGCCTTAGAGTCAAACTGAATATGCATAGGTTGAATTGCGATAATGTTACAACCCTCTACAATACCGAAAGCGCTTGCATCGGTGTTGAGTTCGGCTTCATAAAAGTTTTCACCGTTAATGGTTTTTGTATAAATATAACCGCCGCGGTCGCTGTTGTTAAAAGAATCAGGATTGTACTGATTTTTGCAGAACATCAAAAAACTCGTCCACGCAAGGCCGTGACCTTTCCAATCGCTTGAGTAGTATATGTAATTACCTGCATCAGGAACGTCTAACAGATAATCGGCACTGTCGTTTAAGCCGGACGGTGTAGGCGATTGGACAGCCGCATCTACACTAATTGTAACTAGAGAAAACAGTACCGAAATTATTGATATAACAGATAAAATTTTTGCTTTGATAACTATCAATCCTTTTTTAAAAACTTGACTTTATTATATAGTCTTTTTTTAAAAAAACAAATGCACAATACCCACAATTTTGATAAAACGATTTTGTGCAAAACAGATATATTTTATGACGGCTATATTTAAAAAATTGGTATTGCAGTATCGGTTTTAGCATATTATTTATTAAAATTGTTATTGGAGTGTTTAGTTTGAAAAAAATACTTATTTTTCCTCTTGTTTTGTGCTTAATACTTAATTTGAATCTTATGGCTTTGGGAATTGAAAAAACCGTTAGTTCGGAATGTGATGTTAGCGATATTGAGGTGCCGATTGATGCGACAACGGTAAACGCGGCTATTGGACAAACGCTTGATATCAAAGCGAAATCGGTTATATTAATGGAGGTAAATACGGGCGAAATTTTGTATGAAAGCAACTCTGACGAAAAATTAGCGCCTGCTTCTATTACTAAAATTATGCCGCTATTACTTGTTATGGAAGCAATAGAGCGCGGTGAAATATCCCTTGAAACAGTAGTTACTGCCAGCGAACACGCCTGCAGTATGGGTGGTTCGCAAATTTGGTTAGAACCGGGGGAGAGTATGACGGTTGATGAACTTTTAAAAGCAACTGTAATAGCCTCAGCAAATGATGCTTGTGTAGCGCTTGGTGAACTGATTTCAGGCAGTGAGGAGGGCTTTGTAGCCCTTATGAACGAGCGCGCGAAAGAACTTGGAATGAATAATACAACCTTTGTAAACTGTACAGGACTTGATGCTGACGGCCACTTAACTTCTGCTCACGATGTTGCAATAATGTCCACTGAACTGATAAAGCACAAACTTATAAAGAATTATTCAACAGTTTGGATGGATAGCCTTAGAAACGGGCAAAGCGAACTTGTTAACACAAACAAACTTGTTCGTTTTTATGAGGGTACTACGGGGCTTAAAACCGGTACAACAGGTATTGCTAAATATTGCCTTTCGGCAACGGCTGAAAGAAACGGTATGGAACTTTGCGCAGTGGTTATGGCAGGTGAAACCAGTAATGACCGCTTTGCAGGAGCAAAAAAATTGCTTGATTACGGTTTTGCTAATTACAGTTTTTCGGTACTTGAATCAGAATTTAAGCAAGGTCAAGTTGAAATTAAAGGCGGAACTAAAAAAACCGTAAAAATTCAAGCCAACGGCACTATTAATCATTTAATGCAAAAAAATTCCGCTAGTGAAATTACGCGTAAAACCGAATGGAACGAAAATCTGCAAGCGCCGATTAACAAAGGGGATGTTTTAGGGTATGTCAATATATTTTCGGGCGAAAATCAGATAGGCAGCATACCGATAACCGCTACAGAAAAGGTGAAAAAACTGTCAATTTTTGTCGCAATGGGCGAAATATTTGCTAAAATATTTAAATTATAAAAACTTTTAGTGAATATATTGTATTTTATCTTGAAAAATTCTGGAATATATTGTACAATAGGTACAGTAGGAAAACGGAGGTAAAACAATGGCAATTTCTTTTAATTCAAATTATGCGGCAGAATTTATCCGCGAAAATGACCTTATAGGTCTTGAATCGCAAGTTGAAGCCGCTCATAAGACTGTTAAAAACAAAAGCGGTCTTGGTAATGATTTTTTAGGTTGGGTTAATCTTCCCACCGATTATGATAAGGAGGAGTTCGCAAGAATTAAAAAGGCGGCAGAAAAAATTCGCAAGGATACTGACGTTCTTTTGGTTATCGGCATAGGCGGTTCTTACCTTGGCGCACGTGCTGCTATTGAATTCCTTAAAGGTCCTTATTACAATTCTTTAAGAAACGGTGCTCCCGAAATTTATTTTACAGGTAATAGTATAAGTGGTTCTGATTTAGCAGATGTTATTGCTCTTTGTGAAGGCAAGCGAGTATCTGTTAACATTATTTCAAAGTCGGGTACTACTACTGAACCTGCTGTAGCGTTCAGAGTTTTCCGTAAATATCTTGAAGAAAAGTACGGCGAAAAAGAAGCCGCAGAGCGTATTTACTGTACTACTGATAAAGCACGCGGCACCCTTAAAGCATTGGCAGATGAAAAGGGTTACGAGTGTTTCGTTGTTCCGGATGATGTAGGCGGCAGATTTTCTGTTTTAACTGCAGTTGGTCTTTTACCGATTGCTGCTGCAGGCGCTGATATTGATAAATTGATGCTTGGCGCGGCTAATGCCTCTAAAAAGTATGACGAGCCGGATATGTATAAGAACGATTGTTATCGTTATGCGGCTTTACGTAACGCTTTTTACCGCAAGGGCAAATCAATTGAGTTGTTGGTTTCTTACGAACCTCGCTTTACTATGATGGCTGAATGGTTCAAGCAACTTTTCGGCGAGAGTGAGGGTAAGGATAATAAAGGCTTATTCCCGGCATCTGTTACTTTCTCTACCGATCTTCATTCAATGGGTCAATTCGTTCAGGACGGTAGCCGTCTTATGTTTGAAACCGTTGTAACATTTGGTGAAAGCGATAAAGACGTTGTTATTGAAGAAGAAAGCAACAACGGTGACGGTCTTAATTTCTTGGCAGGCAAAACAATGTCCTATGTTAACAGCAAGGCATTTGAGGGTACAGTTCTTGCTCATACCGATGGCGGCGTACCTAATCTTGTAATTAACATCGATAAACCTGATGAAGAAAATTTGGGTGAACTTATTTATTTCTTTGAAAAGGCTTGTGCAATTTCGGGTTATATGCTCGGTGTTAATCCGTTTGACCAACCCGGTGTTGAAAGTTATAAGAAAAATATGTTTGCGCTTCTCGGTAAGCCCGGTTATGAAGATTTAAAGGCTGATTTGGAAGCAAGACTTGGCAAATAAATGAAAAACAACTGCCAAAAGGCAGTGAAATATAAAAGGAGCGATTTTTATGATTAAACTCATTATCGGAAAAAAAGGTTCGGGTAAAACCAAAAAGTTGGTTGACTTTGTTAACGAAGCAACCGCAAAAAGTTTGGGCAACGTTGTTTGCATCGAGAAAGGCGATACCTTAACTTTTTCTGTTACACATAAGGCACGTCTTATTGATGCTGACGCTTACGGCATCTCAGGTTATGGCGAATATTATGGTATGGTTTGCGGTATTAAAGCAGGCAACCACGATGTTACTCACATTTTTGGTGATGCTACACTTCGCATCGGCACACGTAATTATGACGAACTTGTTGCTTTCTTAGAAAGAGTTTCTAAGATTGACGATGTTGAATTCCTCTTTACAGTATCTGCTGATAAAGAAGAGTTACCTAAAAAACTTTTTGACATTGCTGAAATCGTTTAATAATTACTGAACTTTAAATCCCTTACGTGTGAGCGTAAGGGATTTTTTTAATGTAATTATCTTGTTTCATGATTAAACCTTAGTTTATAAATAAAAAAGAATAAAGAATAATTAATAATTAAAGCGACGAAGTTACCGCGCTAATTATTTCTTATCTATTCTTTATTCTTTCTTCTTTTAGGCGAGATTGTTTTCGCCGCTTTTGGCACCCCCTGCGCGAATCGAACGCACAACTAAATCTTAGGAGGATCTTATTATATCCATTTATGTAAGGGGGCATATTTTCAAACTGTGGAATTGATTATAGCATTTTATTTCAGTTCAGTCAAGAGTTAAGACTAACTATTTTTTAAAATTTATATTATTCTTGCTTAAATTATAAAAATAGTGTATAATATAGTCGATGTTTTAAAACAAAGAATTTTAAAGGTTGGAAGTACCCCTAATGGAAAACATAGAAGAATCACGTAAAATCTATATTGTTATCAGTCAAACAGGTACTGTTTTATCCCGTATTTTAAAGGTTATTACAGGCGCGGAATATAACCACGTTTCGTTATGTCTTTCGCGCGATTTGGAATTGATGTATTCGTTCGGAAGAAAAAATCCGTATAATCCTTTTTGTGCAGGATTTGTTATAGAGTCGCCAAATTTTGGAACCTTCAAGCGTTTTGTTAATACCAAGGTAAAAGTTGTTAGTATTGATGTTGATGTGAATACTTATAATAGGATAAAACAACGTATGGAATATATGCTATTAAACAAAAACGAATTTGGTTACAATTATTTGGGTCTTTATTTGGCTGCACTGAAAATTCGGTTTACAGTTAAAAACAGATATTTTTGTTCAGAGTTTGTTAAAGATGTTTTATTGAATTCTAATATTACGGATGCCGCTTGTCTGGTTGACATAGCGATACCACGTCCTATTGATTTTTTGGCAATACCTAACACTAATACGGTTTACATAGGAAAACTACAAGATTACAAATTAACGGTTACAGTTTAAATTACTTATCCTTTTTTGGATAAGTATTTTTTTATGCCTTAATAGTGACATTTTTTGCACTGCTTTTACTGTATAATAGTTATGGTGATTAATATGGTAGTGTATGCCGATATACTAGTATTGCTTAATTTTTTAGTTAATTACTTTTTAATCTTAACGGTAAAAAAGATTACATATTATAAAACTAAAACATACAGAATTATTTTTTCGGCTTTTTTGGGCGGATTATCTTCACTTTATATTTTTTTGCCGCAAATGAATATTTTTGTAGAACTTCTGCTTAAAATTTTGATTTGCGCAGGTTTATCTTTTTGCGCTTTCGGGTTTAGAAATTTTAAGTATTACTTAAGGGCTTTTTTATGGCTGTTTCTAGCGACCTGTTTATACGGGGGAATAATGATAGCGGTTTGGCATATATTAAAGCCGCAGGGAATGGTTATAAATAATTCTGTGGTATATTTTAATATTTCACCTTTATTTTTAATAGGGTTTACAGTTGCATTTTATCTTATCTTTTCGTTGATTGCGCCTATATTTTCAAAAACCGCAAAATCTGCTGAAAGATGCGAAGTTACAATTTTAGTGAATGATAAAAAAGCAAATATTAACGCTATTGTTGATAACGGAAATTCACTGACAGATATTTTCGGCAAATCGGAAATTATAATTGCGGATAAATCGGTTTATTATTTACTTTTTGGTAGTTCTAATACCGAAAACAGCCAGGAATTAAAAGCAAGGTATAGGGCAGTACCATGCTCTACAGTTACGGGAAGTAAAATGCTTGACGGTTATCGTTGCGACAAAGCAACCCTTAAAAACAGCGAAAATACAGTTACACTTGAAAAACCGATAATTGCAATTTCTAACGAAAAAATCAATGACGGTTTTGAAGCGATTATTAATCCTAAAATATTTTATTAAGGCGGTAAGAGATATGGGTTTAAAAGGTTATATCATAAAAATTTTAATAAAATTGGGTTTTATAAAGCCTACTTATTATATAAATGGACCGGAGGTTTTGCCGCCACCTTTGTCGCAGGCAGAAGAACGTGATTTATTGCTGCAAAACACCCAGAATTCAAAGGATAAACTCATTGTCCACAATTTAAGGCTTGTGGTTTACATAGCGCGCAAATTTGATTCGGTTGGTATTAACATAGAAGATTTAATATCTATAGGCACAATAGGTCTTATTAAGGCGGTGAACACCTTTTGTAGCGAGCGTAATATAAAACTTGCTACCTATGCTTCGCGGTGCATAGAGAACGAAATTTTGATGTATTTAAGAAAAATTTCGCCACACAAAAACGAGATTTCCATTGACGAACCGCTTAATATAGATTGGGACGGCAACGAATTGCTTTTGTCAGATGTTTTGGGTAGTGATGGCGATGAAATCGGCAGGGAAGTGGAACTTGAAGATGAGCGTTCTCAATTAAACGATTTTGTAAACCGACTGCCCGCAAGGGAAAAACAAATTATGGAAATGCGATTTGGAATGAACGGTTACGAGGAATATACCCAAAAGGAAGTTGCAGATACGTTAGGCATTTCGCAGTCCTACATTTCGCGCCTTGAAAAACGGATTATTGTAAAACTAAAAAAGCAAATTGAAAAAGCGGTATAAGATATAATAGCACCCAATTCCGTTAGGATTTGGGTGCTATTTTTTTGTAGGGACAGACGTCCGCGATTGTCCGTTAATTTGTATTTCACTTACTGCTACGGGGATACTCTGCGTTAAATATACCGTGGTGTAGCCTACATTTTTTAACATCATATAGTATTTTCTGAAAATCTCGGATTTTTAGTTAAGTTAATAGTGAAAAGTGAATAGTGAAGAAGTAATAAGTAAAAATCCCGTTCTCTTGCGAGAACGGGATTTTTGGTGATCCATCGGGGATAAATCCGCTTGCGCGTATTTCGTTCTCGGCGACCGTTTGCTTTGCAAACAGTACCCGCCTCGCACTTCGTCGCTAAAAACAGTTCACTGAACTGTTTTCTTTACGCTCCTCACCCTCTCAGGGTTCGAATCCCCTTATATACATAGAAATTAAAAAACCGACCAAAAGGTCGGTTTCTTAATTTGGTG
>JAZQHI010000114.1:0-3022 GCA_045540535.1 Acutalibacteraceae bacterium
GTCATTACTTGTGAATACCATACCCTCGGAATCGGTAACGGGACGTGAGAATGTATTAATAAATGCATCCTCGTTATCAATTAAAGCAATATCACCAAGCCAGAATATTTTATTTGTCCAATCGCTTGCGGCATCTTTACCGTGGTTAGCGTTGTCACAAGAATTTGTGTGGAAATAAAGCGCAAGATTGCCGCCTGTTTCTTCAAGATACTTTCTGTGACCTGCAAATATATACTCGTAAGGAAGAACTAACCAACCGTCAAACTCGCCCGAAATATTAAGCAAGTGACCTTTGGAATTACTCTGGAAATATGGATTAATAACAAGTCCTGTCTTGTTATCAATAAGGTAAGCGCGGGAAACCTGCAGCCAATCCTTAAGAGAAGTCAAATAGAAACTAAGACTTGAATACTGGTCAGCCTCGCCGCCCGTAATCTTAAATCTCATAGCAATGCCCTTGAGTGATTCTTTGTCTATATTCTCGGGCATACCAACCTTTGCTTCGCCAGCCTCTGTAAGACCTCTGCCGCTTATTGTATTCCAGTTAACACCTGCGTTACATTCGGGTATTAATCCTGTGGTTTCGTCGGCTGCATCGTCAGGGTTAAATACAATAAAATGTTCACCCTCAGACTCTCTTACAAAAAGTCCCTGTGAAGAACCGCTTGCGTAAGATGGAGTTGCTGACAGCGGATCAGCACCGCTTGTCATAACAATATGCTTGCTACCCCAAGAAATGTTTTTGCTGTTATAGGTTAACCAGGTTTCCTCTTCGGGAACGTCCATAAGATAACCCGCAACACCTGTATTGGTTGTGCTGATAGTTTTAGAGAGAATTTTTGTACCTAATGCGTATTTTGCATATATGGTGTATTCTGTTTCTTTAGGAAGATTTTTAAGTTGTGCGTTAATTTCGTCCTTTGTGAGCCATTCTTCTGCACTTTCCGAAAAAGCGTAAACTGCATTTGCATCATCACTGATTACTGTAACAGAATTATCGTTAGATTCAAGTTCATAGGTTGGTGCACCGTAAATCAGGTTAAAGGACTCTATGTTCTTGGTAAGAATCATATCGCCTATGTAAAGTTCTGTACCAACCCAACTGTCAGTTGCCTTTTTAACTCCACTGTGCGAACAACCCCAGTGTATAAAAATATGCAGTTTTGTGAATTCAGCAAGTGATTTATAGGCTTTTTTGCCGCTTTCAACGCCCGTAACCGCACTTGATGGGTATACAACATATCCGTCAAATCCGAGTGGCAAATCTACAGATGCCGCAGTAACTGAGGTTTTCTCACCTGTATTTATATCGTATAAATATGCTCCTGTACCTGCCCAGGCACCGTAATAACCGTCAGTAGTTTCAGCAGCGTAAGGGTTAAGTGAGAAAGAGTGAGTAGCACCCTCTACCGCATTACCTGTTCCGTCATCAACAAGTTTTACGCGAACTGCTAAATGGGTGAATCTCTCAGGATTTTGAACATTGTCTGCAAGATTTTCTACATCTGCGGACGCAAGTGCATTGCCATCAGCATCCTTAATCGCCGAATAGAAAGGATAAATATAGGTACTACCACCGCTTGACAATGAATGGGCACCCGTTTCAGTATTAACACCGAACTGGAATTTCCACATCTTTTCATTATCAATTTCGTGAGCGAAAAGATAAGCAGAACCGTCACCCGTAGTAAATCCGCCGTCACCTGAGGTTCTCAAAAATCCTTTTTTCGCATAACCAAGACCGTTTATAGCATACTTATAACCTGTATAATAAAGTTTGCCGTCGGTATCATCGGTTACAGCAAAAAGCATTTTGTTATCCTTTTTAGGATCGTTTGAGGTTTTAACAGTAACAGAATTAACCTTGTTACCACTGGGATATTTTCCGTATACTGTATATTCGGTTTCCTTACTGAGTCCCGATGCCACAGCATTGAATTCGTCTTTAGTAAGCCAGGTTTCTGCTTCTTTATCAAAAGCATAAACTCCGTTTTCATCGTCGCTTATTACAGTAACACTGCTGTTATCAGATTCAACTTCAAATATAGGAGCAGTATACTGGAGGTTAAAGGACTCTATATTTTTGGTGATAATCATATCACCGATATAAAGTTCTGTACCAACCCAACTGTCAGTAGCCTTTCTACCGCTGTGACTACAACCCCAGTGTAAATAAATGTTAAACTTTATCAAATCGGCAAGTGTCATAAAGGTTTCTACTCCATCAACCTTACCAATAACCGAATTTGAAGGGAAAACTAAATATCCGTCAAAACCGAGAGGCAAATCAAATGTATCGGATGTAACATAGTTTTTTTCACCTGTGTTTATATCCTGAAAATAAACCTTGCCCGATTTTCCCCAATAACCAAAATGACCGTTGGTTCCGTTAGGACCTAATGGGTTAATTGACAATGAGTGTGTAGCACCCTCTACCGCATTACCTGTTCCGTCATCAACAAGTTTAATGCGCACAGCCAAATGCGTGTACTCATCTGCATTATCAATATTATCACCAAGAGTTTCTATATCTTCGGCAGCAATAGGTGTGCTTTTATTATGATCTTGATAAACAGTTGAATAAAACGGATATATTTCTGTATAACCACCGCTTGTTCTATAGTGACCGCCTTCATCATTTACTCTGAACGGAATCTTCCACATTGTTTCTCCGTCGATTTCAGCCGCCCACAAATAAGCGTTACCGTCACTTGAACTAAAATTACCGTTGTTGTATGTTCTTAGAATATTTGGGGTTGTATAACCAAGCCCGTTAGTACCGTATGTATAATAACCATGGTAATAAATTTTACCGTCCTCATCATACGAAACGGCAGATTCGTTTACCGTAGGGGTAAACATAACCCTGTTATCCCCCTCGGCAGCAGTTACGCCAAGTGAGAAAGGAAGAGCCATAACAACCATTGCTATGGAAAGAATAATCGCTAAGACCTTTTTCATTTCATTATTCTCCTTTTTAATAATTAGTTGCATTTACATTTTAAAAATGCTACTATATAAA
>JAZQHI010000115.1:0-2531 GCA_045540535.1 Acutalibacteraceae bacterium
CGAACGGGTCTGTTACCTGTACCGTTAAGAGGGGTGTAAACGACCCTTAAATTTGATAAGTCTGTATTGGGTTCTACGCGCTGAGCCTCAACGTTATTGAGATATTCGTTTATAATATCTTCGCCGATATATTCTATCATACCGTCCTTTACGGCTTTATCATAATCGGTGGTTTTAACACCAGAAAAAATATCAACACTCTGCATAATTGAAAGTACAAAATCGGCGGCTTCGGGTCCTAATTGTGTACCGTCAGAACCGTATGCCTTATAGCCGTTATATTTTGCAGGGTTATGGCTTGCGGTAATTACTACACCCGCATCGCATTTAAGGCGTCTTACTGCGAAAGAAAGCATAGGTGTAGGCATAAGTTCGCTGTATATATAAACCTTGATGCCGTTTGCCGCAAAAATTGATGTGGCGGCACGTGCAAAAATATCCGACTTAATGCGGCTATCGTAGGCTATGGCAATTTTGCCGTTTTTAGTAATACTGTTAACATAAGCGGCAAGACCTTGCGAAGCCTGACCCACAGTATATATATTCATTCTGTTGGTGCCTGCCCCTATAACACCGCGAAGACCTGCAGTGCCGAATTCGAGGCTTTTATAAAAAGCATCGGATATAAGTTCGTCGTTGCCCTGCATTTCTTTTAGTTCTGCAACTAAATCGGGGTCGCCAACCGCTTTTTCACACCATAATTTGTACTGTTCGTTAATCATTAGAATCGCTCCTTAAATGAATGCTATAAAAATTTTTAATTTTCAAATGTAATTTCGCAACCAATGTTTTGTTGACACTCGCGTAGTCCCTCGGCTACGATTTGTTTTGTTCTTTCAAAACTTTTTGCGGCTTTTGCGGCGGCTGTTGAGTCAAGCCCGTACTTAGTACTGCCCCAATCTGCCGCTTCTAAAGGATAAATTGTGTACTGATATCCACTGCCACCGCGGTATTTATTAACCCATGTGGGTATTAAATCCAAACTTTGTAAAGTAACACCGTCAGCGTCTTTTTTAAGTGTGTAGGTAAATAACATACCGTCCTCAGTGTGACCTGTAGGACATTCGGGATTCATAATTTCCTGACGCTGATTTGAAACGGCATTACCTGTGGAATAAAGGCAAACGGTTGTGTTCTGACCGTCCTCCGAGTGTATTAATTCAATCGGTTCTATAACGTGGGGGTGACTGCCAATAATTATATCAACCCCTAAGTTAGAAAGTTTTTGCGCAATCGATTTTTGCCAAGTGTTAGCCTCTAACTTATATTCGTTACCCCAATGCATATAAAACACAATGAATTCTGCGCCGTTTTCTTTCATACTTTTTATTGTATTCTCGGCATCGGTATAAAATTCTTCAATTTTATTATAGGAAAAACTTGATACAAGGTTATAAGCCTCAGCCGAAAGTTTTGCACCGTTAAGGTATTTACTGCCCGCATCTGAATTTGCAGGTGCGGTTTCATAAGTATAGTTTGCCATACCTATTTTTATGCCGTTAATATCCTTTACCGCAAAAATGGGTTCGGTTTCGGTTTCGCGCGTGCCTATAAACTCAATACCCTTTTGCTTTAGCACCTGCGCCGTGCGTTTAAGACCGAAAAGACCTGTATCATAACTGTGGTTATTGGAAGTTAAAAGGAAGTTTAGTCCCGATTCCTTAATAACATCAGCCAAACTGTCAGGCGTGTTAAAGGCAGGATAGCCGCTGTATTTACCCGATTCTGTACCGCCGAAGGTTACTTCTAAATTAGCAACCGCCAGATCGGCAGATTTGAAATAAGGTGCGGTTTCTTTAAAAAACGCGCTAAAATCATAGTCATCAGTGCCTGCAACCTTGGCACCGTCAAGTTGAGTAGAGTGAACCATTATGTCCCCCGTACTAAGAACGGTTGCAAAACTTTCCTTTATTTCGGGTTCACTTAAAACGTCACTCGATATTAAGGATTCATTTTGTTGTTTTGAACTGCTGTCATCATCTTTACCTACAATAGAATTAATAATAAAAACAGTAAGGGCAATAATTGCCGCTAAAATAATTGCGCAAAGGGTTAAAAATATTCTGCGGCGAATGATGGCTTTTCTACGTCTTGAACTTTTCGAGGTCATTTTTAAGCATCCTTTTTAAATAAAAATACAAAGTATAATAGGAATAAAAATAGCAGGAATATAATTCATAACCTTAATTTTAGTTATTCCCAACATATTAAAACTTAATGCAATTATAAGGCTGGAACCTATTATAGACATTTGTGCAACGGCAGTTTCGGTAAGAATACCGTCCTCCTGTACGTATTGAACACCGGGAAGGGATGAATAATATTCGTAAGCCTCGTCACAGTCTGCGTCATTGGCAAACTGCAATATATGTAAGTCGTTATAACCGCCTACGTAGTTAATTGAATCAAGCGGGTCGATACTGTGGGAGGATTTAACGATTAACCTGTTGGTGTCGTAAACGTCCGAGTTTTCGGACGTATCCTCAGCAGTAAAAAAAACAGTATCTTCGTAGAAGTCGGAGGCCAAGCGG
>JAZQHI010000116.1:0-8041 GCA_045540535.1 Acutalibacteraceae bacterium
AGCGATCAGCAATAAAGAAAAAACTGCTCACGATCAGATGATCATTGTTTGTGACGATGCTAAAACCGATATCAATAACGGTAATGCTTTCTTGCCTGCACGTTGGGCAAGCGTAAAAGAAGATATGCGCAAGAAAGAAAACTGGACTTTCTATGAAGAAAAAATCGTTTTAGACGAGCATAAACTGCCTACAAATTAAAAATAAACTTAAAACTCCCGATTTCAAAATAAATCGGGAGTTGTTTCTTGCAGAAGTTATAAAAAAATAATCGGGAAAAGTGAAAGATTTTAAAACCTTAAAAATAAGATGATGGGAGTAAACGATGAATTATACTGTAAAGGAATTTGATTTTTTGCCGCAAGATGCACTTGACCTTAGAATGACTGTTTTTGTAAAAGAACAGGGTTTTTGTGATGAGGTTGATGAAACTGATAAAATTGCGACACATCTGGTCTTATATTCTGATAATGGAAAGGCACTGGCAACCTGCCGCATATTTAAAGGTACTGAAAACGGTTGTTATATTTTAGGCAGATTATGTGTTTTAAAGGAATACAGGGGCAAAGGTATCGGAGCAATAATTCTTTCCGCGGCGGAAAAAGCAGTGTTGAAACTTGGCGGAAATGTGCTTACACTTCATTCTCAGTTAAGAGCCAAAGAATTTTATGAAAAGCAAGGGTATAAAGAGTACGGCGAAATAGAATATGAGCAAGACTGCCCGCATATATGGCTTAAAAAGGTTTTAATATAGATGTTATTTAACAAAAATGAGGCACACTTCAAGGTGAAGTGTGCCTCTGCTTTTATCGATTATTTTTATACGCCCGAATATGCTGCAAAACCGCAATCTATCGGAAGAACAACGCCTGTAATAGCAGACGCTGAACGTTCATCACAAAGGAAGAGTGTAGCGCCCAATAACTCGGAAGAATCTACAAATCTGTTCATAGGTGTTCCGTTAAGTATTTTAGCGCTGCGCGGTGTGGGAGTACCGTCCTCGTTAAAAAGTAAAGCCTTATTCTGGGCCGAAACTAAAAATCCGGGGGCTATTGCGTTGCAACGTATTCCCGTGCCTGCAAAGTGAGTGGCAAGCCACTGTGTAAAGTTTGAAATGCCCGCTTTAGCGGCAGAATAAGCAGGTATTTTAGTTAACGGGGTGTAAGCATTCATTGAGGATATATTAAGTATTGAGCAACCTTTTCTGCCAATCATATCTTTAGCAAAAATCTGGGTTGGAAGTAATGTGCCTTGGAAATTGAGTTTAAACACAAAGTCAACACCTGCGGCATCAAGGTCAAAAAAGGATTTTCCATCCGCCTTTGCTTCGTGGTGGTATTCGTTATCGGTAGTGGCTCTTGGGTTATTACCGCCTGCGCCGTTTACGAGTATATCGCATTTGCCAAGGTCTTTTAGTACTGCTGCATGTACGCTTTCAAGTGCTTCTGAATCAAGTACATTTGCGGCATAGCCTTCGCAAATAAAGCCTTCGCCCTTTAGTTCGTCAGCCAGTTTTTTAACAGCCTCTTCGTTTAAATCAAGTGCGGCAACCTTAGCGCCTGATTGTGCAAACGCGCGTGCCATAGCACCGCAAATAAGACCGCCTGCACCCGTTACCACAACAACTTTACCGCCAAAATCAATATTAAGTGGAAGATTAAGCATAATTAAATTTCTCCTTTAGTTTTTGAATTTATCTAATGAATCCCAAACGCCTAACATATACATAATGCCAAGCGCACGGTCATAAAGTCCGTAACCGGGGCGAACGTTACCCGGACCCTCGTCCCAAAGGTGACGGCCATGGTCGGGTCGGATATACCCCTCAAAACCGCAATCGTGATAGGCTTTGAGTATTTCAAGAATACCTGTATCACCGTCACAGTCGCGGTGACTGGCTTCCGAAAAATCTCCGTTTTCAAAATGCTTTACATTGCGTATGTGAGCAAAAGCGATACGGTCACAGTGTTTGCGCACAATTTCTGCAACGTTGTTGCTGGGGTCTGCATTAAGACTGCCTGAGCAGAGTGTAAGGCAGTTATATTCATCGTCAACCATTTTAAGAAAACGGTCAATATTTTCTTCGTTAACAAGAAGACGCGGCAGACCGAATATATCCCACGGCGGATCGTCCATATGAATAGCCATTTTAACGTCACATTCACGGCAGGTAGGCATAATCGCTTCAAGAAAATACTTCAGATTAGCCCAAAGTTTTTCGTGGTCAACACCCTTGTAAGCGCGGAAAAGTTCGTCAAGTTTTGCCATACGCTCAGGTTCCCAACCCGGAAAAGACATATTGTATTTTTCGGTAAAATCAAGGATATACTTCGCCATAGCGTTGTAATCGTCCTGAATCATATTTTTTTGATAGAAAAGTGCGGTAGAACCGTCGCCTACAGGGTGAAACAAGTCACTTCGCGTCCAATCAAATATAGGCATAAAGTTGTAGCAAATAACCTTGACACCGAATTTTGAAAGATTACGTATGCACTGTTTATAGTTTTCTATATACATATCTCTAGTAGGAAGACCGATTTTAATATCATCATGAACATTAACCGATTCTACAACATCCATATTAAAACCGTATTCATCGAGTTGGCGCTTTACTTCGGCAATTTCGCTTTCTTCCCAAATTTCACCAGGCATTTTGTGGTGAAGAGCCCATACAATTCCATCAACACCCGGAATTTGTTTGATGTCGGAAAGGGCGATTTTGTCGTTACCCTTGCCGTACCATCTGAAACACATTTTCATTGGCATATATTTTCCTCCTTGGTATATATGAAAATATTTTTTAATCAAAAGTAATTTCTTCGCGGTATTCTGTAGGCGTTTTGTTAACCGAATTTTTAAACATTCTGCAAAAATAGTGAAAATCCAAAACACCACAGTGCTGCGCTATGGTCTGAACCTGCAATTTTGTGGTTTTAAGAAGATGTTTTGCAAGTTTAATACGTTTATTGTTTATATATTGAGTAAGGGTTTGCCCTGTTTCTTTTTTAAAAACACTTGAAAAATACCCTTCGCTTACATTACTTAACTCTGCCAATGTTTTAAGGCTAAGGTCGGAAGTAAGGTCGTGCTCTATGCGGATAATAGCCTTTTGGATTATGGGGGAGTATTTATTTATCGAATGTTGCTGTACAGAAAGGCAGTAGGTTCTGAGCATTTTAGTCATTAAATCCCTTATAAGCGGCAAGGAATGTATGTTTTCAATCCTTTTTGCAAAATCGGAAGAAATACTGTCAAGATGAACGGGGTGCACACCGCCGCTTTCGGCGGCTTTGCGCAAAAGGGTGTTCATAATAATTGAGTAGTTCTTCATATTCCGCAAAGGGTCTGTTACGCGGCTTTCAAAGGCAAGTGAAGAAAAACTAGAAAACATAAGTTCCGCTTTGTGAATGTTACCCTGCGAAACTGCAGTTATAAGGTCGTTTTCAAAAGAATAACGTTTTTCCATAGTATCAATTGAAAAAACGGATTCGGTATTATATGCGTTTGCTCGGTCAGAATTTAGCCCAAAAACAACGGTAGGTTCAAAATTAATATCCCGACTTTCAAAATTACCGCTTCCGCCCCAGATAAACTCTGCAAAACTGTTAACCATTGCGAATATGTGGTGTTCCTCTTTAACAATAGGCAGGGAAGCATAATAAAGAATAAGGTTTTCGGAATTTTTCGCCGAAATATTCATTTTTTCGCCCTGTTCAAGAATTTGCTGTTTGTCAGGCTCTGAACATAAATACGGACCAATCACCAAAACGTTTTCTTCCTCGTAAAAAGGCAGGATTAGAAAAATATACCGCGATAAAAAAACATCAGTCGCGCGGTAAACCGTTGCAGGATGCAAATTAGGAAAAAAATCATAAAAAGTTTTGCCGCTGTTGTTTGTGAAAAAATCCGGCAACAAACTGTCCGCCTGCGGAAAATGAGGAGAGTTGGGATTAATTATAAAACTGTCCAGATTACATTTTGATAATATTTTTTGTAAAAAACGAAGTTCATTAGCATAAAACATTATGCATCTTCCTCAATTTTGTAAAAATTATAATTTTTATTAACTTTTGATAATAATTATAATCTATTATTAACGTTATTTCAAGAGTTTTAACATACCAATATTAAAAAAATACAAAAATACATTAAATTTGTGCTAACGATAATGTTGGCGTCAAGTTATAATAGAATTAGACTATTAATGGCTTTAGCCTGAAAAGAAAGGATTTGCTTTTTATGAAAACAGAAAGTAAACTTCGCCCCTTTGGCATACGTGACAGTATTGCCTATGCAGCAGGTGACCTTGGTTGCAATATGAGTTTTGCACTTAAGAGCACAATGTCTATATTCTGGACACAGTTTATGGGTATGGACCTTTGGTACGCGGCACTTCTTATTGTTGTGCAGGTGTGGGATGCTATTAATGACCCACTTATCGGTTCTATGATTGATGCGGATAAGCGCAAGTATAAGCACAATAAGTTCTTGGCTTATATTTGGGGTGGCTCTATCGGTCTTATTGTAGGCGGCGCGTGTTGTTTCTTGCCTTTCCCGAATGCGCCCGAGTGGGCGAAAGCAATAATATTTATTGCAGGTTATGTTGTTTGGGATGCTTTTTACACCGTTGCAAATGTACCTTACGGTTCGCTTCTTTCACTCATTTCTAATGATGTTAAGGACCGCGCTTCCTTATCGGCTTGGCGTTCGGTAGGTTCTATCTTCGGAAATATGCTTCCTATGGTAATTTTACCCTTTATCATTTACGATTCCGAAAACAATCTTATCGGTGAGCGTGTATTTATTGCGGCGCTTATTATGGGTGTTTTAGGTTTTATTTGTTTCCAATTTATGATTAAAAATACCGTTATCCGTGTTGAACAGGATGTTACTTTAAACGAAGAAAAACCCAAGTTCAATGTTTTTAAGGCTTTTGGTAACTTTATGAAAAACCGTCCTGCTATCGGTGCTACAATCGCCGCTATGGGTATGTTTATCGGTATGCAAGGCGCTGCTACTGCGGTTACGGTTATATTCCAGTCCTATTTTAAAAACGTTCAGATTTCGGGTATAGTTCAACTTTTCGCTATGATTCCGATTGTTGTATTTACCCCTCTTGCTCGTTCTATGGTTGCGAAGTACGGTAAAAAGGAACTTGCTACATTCGGTTCTATCTGCTCAATAGTTGCGGCTTTGGGACTTTTTATTGTAACCCCTGATAATACAAATCTTGACCTTATAATTTATATTCTTTGTCAACTTATTTTCTCACTCGGTCTTGGTATTTACTCAACAGTTTCATGGGCTATGATGGGTGATGCTATTGACTATAACGAGTGGAAAACAGGCACAAGAGAAGAAGGTACCGTTTATTCACTTCATTCTTTCTTCAGAAAGTTGGCTCAAGGTGTAGGCCCTGCCCTTGTTTTAGTAATTATGGTGGCTTTGGGCTACGTAGGTGAGAACGAAGGCAATCAGGTTTGGGAAGTTGCCGTCAATATGCGCTATCTAGTTGCTGGTACATATCTGTTCTCGGCAGTTCTTCAATTTGTAGGATTGGGTCTTGTTTACAATCTTGACAAGAAAACTCTTGCTAAAATGAATGCTGAACTTAATCGTGACGGCGAAACAGATGGTAATTTGACCGAAGGCGCAGACAATTTAGTTTAATTATTAAAAAGTCCGATAGCCTTGAGTTATCGGACTTTTTTAAAATTTAAAATTTGTTTTCAATTTTACTATGCCAATGGTTTATAATTAAAAACGAAGTATTAAGTGCTTTTAAAATTTTTTGGAGGAAACTTTATGAGAACTATTGTGAATCTCAATGCTAAATGGGCTTTTAGCAAATGGGCTGATGAAATACCAACTCAAATTTCAAATAAATGGGATTTTGTAAATATTCCGCACTCATGGAATGCGATTGACGGTCAGGACGGTGATAACGATTACTATCGCGGTACCGCTTATTATGCAAAGAGCATTAATAAAATGGATTTGCCCGAAGCCGACTGTTATTATCTTGAATTGCGCGGTGCGAATTCTTCGGCTGATGTATATTTAAACGGTAAAAAACTTGCTCACCACGACGGCGGTTATTCTACCTGGCGTGTTAATTTGACCGATTCTTTAGAGGCGGTTAATATGCTCGTAATTGCTGTAGATAACTCGGATAACGAAACCGTTTATCCCCAAATGGCTGACTTTACTTTCTACGGCGGTATTTATAGAGATGTTAACCTTATTTGTGTTAGCGAGTCGCATTTTGACCTTGATTATTTTGGCGCTCCCGGTCTTAAAATCACTCCTGAAATTAAAGGAAATGACGCCGAGGTAGAAATTGAATGTTATGTAACAGGCGGAAAACTCGGTCAGGAACTTCATTATGTTATTGAGGATAAGTCCGGCAATACCGTTGCCGAAACCACAGTTAACGATACTAAGGTAGTTTTAAATATTCCCGATGTACATTTGTGGCACGGCAGACGTGACCCATATCTTTACACCGCTAAGATAGAACTTTCAGAGGACGGTAAAATCCTTGATAATGTATCTTCAAGATTCGGTTGCCGTACATTCAAAATTGACCCTGATAACGGTTTTATTCTTAACGGTGAAGAATATGCTTTGCGCGGTGTTTCTCGCCATCAGGACAGATGGGGACTCGGTAACGCTTTACTTCCCGAACACCACAAGGAAGATATTGAACTGATTTACGAAATGGGTGCTACAACTATCCGTTTAGCACACTATCAACACGACCAGTATTTTTATGACCTTTGTGACGAGTACGGTCTTGTAATCTGGGCGGAAATCCCTTATATTTCAAAGCACATGCCTACAGGTAGAGAAAACACAATTTCGCAGATGAAAGAACTTATCTCGCAAAACTATAATCACCCCTCAATCGTGGTTTGGGGTCTTTCAAACGAAATCGGTATAGGCGGTTCGGACGAAGATTTACTTGAAAATCACCGTATCCTTAACGATTTGTGTCACGAGATGGATAAAACACGTCTTACAACTGTTGCGGCGGTTTCTATGTGTAAAATTGATGACCCATACCTACAGATTCCCGATGTTGTTTCTTATAACCATTACTTCGGCTGGTATGGTGGCGAAACCGAGATGAACGGCCCTTGGTTTGATAACTTCCATAAAACACATCCCAATATCCCGATTGGTTGCTCGGAATACGGTTGCGAGGCGCTTAATTGGCACACTTCGTCACCTATGCAAGGGGACTATACCGAGGAATATCAGGCTTATTATCACGAGGAATTAATTAAGCAATTCTTCGCTCGTAAATATATGTGGGCAACTCATGTATGGAATATGTTCGACTTTGGTGCGGATGCCCGTAATGAAGGCGGCGAGAACGGACAGAACCATAAAGGACTTGTAACCTTTGACCGTAAGTACAAAAAAGACTCTTTCTACGCTTATAAAGCATGGCTGTCGGACGATCCGTTTGTACATCTTTGCGGCAAGCGTTATGTTGACCGCGTTGAAGACGTAACTAAGGTAACTGTTTATTCCAACCTACCCGAAGTTGAGTTGTTCGCTAACGGTATTTCGTTAGGCAAAAAGGCTAGCGCAGAGCATTTCTTCTATTTTGATGTGCCTAATAAGGACGTTACAAAACTTACTGCAGTAGCAGGCGAGTTTAAGGACGAGAGCGTAATTCGCAAGGTGGATACATTTAATGAAAATTACCGATTACGTGAAAAGGGCGCTATTCTTAACTGGTTTGATATTGAAACCCGTGAAGGCTATTTGTCCCTTAACGATAAAATGAGCGACGTTCTTGCAACAATGCAAGGCAAAATGCTCTTTATGTCACTTGCAGGCAAGCTTCTAGGTGGCGGTAAAGATGGTAAGAAGATGGAAGCTATGGGCTTTGAAATCGGACCTGATATGATGGCTATGATGGGCGGCTTTACCGTTATTCGTTTGTTTACACTTATGGGAGGTATGGCTGATATTAAGTTTACTAAGGAACAGCTTTTGGACCTTAATGCCAAGCTTAACAAAATTAAAGCC
>JAZQHI010000117.1:0-4648 GCA_045540535.1 Acutalibacteraceae bacterium
AATCAAACGCCGTGTTGAAGAGGCAGGTCGTATTCTTGATATCACACATCTTCTTGAGCGTAAGCCAAAGGCATTGTCAGGTGGTCAGCGTCAGCGTGTTGCTTTAGGACGTGCAATCGTTCGTGAACCTAAGGTATTCCTTCTTGACGAACCTCTTTCCAACTTGGATGCTAAACTCCGTGCACAAATGCGTACCGAGATTTCTAAACTCCATCAAAGACTTGGAACAACATTTATCTACGTAACTCATGACCAGACTGAGGCTATGACCATGGGTACACGTATCGTTGTTATGAAGAGTGGTCTTATCCAACAGGTTGACACTCCTCAGAACCTTTACCTCTATCCTTGCAACCTTTTCGTTGCTGGATTCATTGGTTCTCCTCAGATGAACTTTATCGAGGCTAAACTTCTTAAAGAAGGTAGCGATTTCTTCGTAGAGTTCGGTTCTGAAGATACTAAGACCCGCGCAGGTATCAAGTTTAAGATTAAACTTCCTGCTGAAAAGAATAAGGATAACTGCCTTGATGAATATGCAGGCAAGGAAGTTATTATGGGTATCCGTCCTGAAGATGTTCACAACGAAGAAGACCTCGTTGCAGCATATAAAGACGGTATCGTAGAGGCTGATGTTGAAGTTACCGAACTTATGGGTGCTGAAACTTACCTCTATATGAATTGCGAAGGTCAGTCTATCAATGCACGTGTTGCTCCTACTAACACTGCTAAACCTGGTGACAAGATTAAGATTGCTCTTGAACCCGGTAAGATTCACCTCTTTGATAAGGATACTGAACTTACAATTACAAACTAACCTTAAAATAAAAAAGAGCACCCTTTCGGGTGCTCTTTTTTATTTTATAATGTTATTTAATAAATAAACCGTCGAAACTATTTTCCTAACATTCTATGAACAAACGGCCATGCATCATCGGCATAAAAACGGTGTCCCCCATTTCCTTTTACCAATACACAACGCTCACTCGCTCCATTTTCGTCATATACGGTTTTTCCTTTATTAAAGACCGTTTCTGCTCCGCTTATCGGGAAAATTTTATCCTCTATTCCACTTACCTGAATATAAAATTTAGGGTAAGCCATTGACATTAGGTCATTCATATCAAAATAATTTGCTAAATCGGGCACATAATTGCAGGAACAATGTTGCACAGCGCCTATAGAATCCTTATATGTACACATCGCGCAAGATGTCATTGCAAGAACTATTCTATCCTCTAACGCAGCCGTATAAGCAGTAGCCGTACCGCCGCCCGAATTTCCCATACAACAAATCGTTTTTACATCCAATCTATCCGCAAAATTATTTTCGATAACATCTATAAGACGCATAATATCCCATACACGCTCGCCTATAGTTGTCCGTCCCTGAAGCAGTGCAGTCATAGCCGACTCAAGACACATTGGGGCGTTTCGATTGCCACATTCGCCAAAATTACGCTGTTCAATAGCAATAGCGGCAAATCCCTCTTTTACAGCCCTTACACAGAAATTCCGGTCACCGCCGCGTATGCTTTCTTCGTCACCCTGATATTTGGGTCTGCCAAACGAAATATGCATACCCGAAGAATGTCCCTGCAGACATATCATAACAGGCGGTTTATTGGCATTTTTAGATATAAACATATGCGCAGGAACGCGGTAACCTTGCTCGGACTGATATGTAAATCTTGTCTCGATTGCATTTTCGAGTTCGGTTTCATATTCAATCTCCAAATCGGCATCCACAAGGGTAAATTTATCCATTTTAATAAGCGACCTTAATTTTTCCCTTGCCTCGCGTTTCCATTCTTCATAATTTTTACCGCTGTAGGACATTTGCGGCTCAACTTTTTGTAACAGTTCTCTGTTATACTCGCAGGAAGTTTTCATAAAATTATACCCACCAATCAGTTTTAAAAACATATTTATTTTTTAATAATTAACTTTATTGTTTCTGCTATCTCGCACTGTCAAAATAAATTTATCACACCGCCTATAAAAAATCAAGCCGTTTTTAACCGCTATTTGTATTTTAAATTTAAATTACATTAATTTTATTTTGCTACATATAATAAAGAAAAACAAAAAGGTGAATGTATATGTGCGGAATTGTAGGTTTCAGCGGAAAAAGTAACGCTGCAAACATTTTAATTGAAGGTCTTGAAAAACTTGAATACCGCGGTTATGATTCGGCAGGTATAGCCCTGATGCAGAATAAAAATATATCAGTTAACAAAACTGTAAACCGCATAAGCGCTTTAAAAGACGAAATTTTACCCCAAATGTATGAGAATACTTCTTTGGGCTTGGGTCACACCCGTTGGGCAACCCACGGCGCGCCAACATTGGAAAATGCGCACCCCCATTTAAGCCGCGACGGTAAGTTTGCCGTAGTCCACAACGGAATAATCGAAAATTATTCCGCTTTAAAAGAAGAACTTCTGACTGAGGGGTTTGAATTCCTGAGCGAAACCGATACCGAGGTTGTCCCCTTGCTTTTGGAAAAATACTACAACGGAAATATTAAATCTACCGTTAATTCGGTTATAAACCGACTCGAAGGCTCTTTCGCGCTTGGAATTATCTGCACAGATTGCCCCGAAACGCTTATCGCAGTTAAAAAGTTTAGTCCGCTGATTATCGGTATTGGGGATAATTGCAATTTAATCGCTTCGGATGTTACCGCTCTTGTGACTCATACCAAAAATGTGATATATCTTAATGACGGCGAAGTAGCATTTTTAACGCCCAATTCGGTAGAAATTTTTGATAGCACCGGCGCTATGACAAGTAATAAAATTTCGGTTATAAATTGGGATATTTCAGCAGCGGAAAAAGGCGGATACAACCATTTTATGATGAAAGAAATTATGGAACAACCCGAAGCCATTAAAAGAACACTGGACACTTATCTTAAAAACGGTGAAATCGGGTTTCCAAAACTTAATCTCTCCGCAGATGCTCTTAAAAAATTTAAAAGAATTTCAATAATCGCCTGCGGTTCGGCTTACCACGTAGGCATGGTGGGCAAATACCTTTTTGAAGAACTTTTGCGTATTCCTACAGAGGTTGATTTAGCAAGCGAATTCCGCTACCGCAACCCTGTAATAGATGCCGATACCCTTGCAATCGCAATCAGCCAGTCGGGCGAAACGGCAGATACTTTGGCGGCAATTAATACCGCAAAGCAAAACGGTGCCTATACTTTAAGCATTGTTAACGTTGTTGGAAGTTCTATTGCTAAAGCGACAAATGGCGTAATTTATATGCACGCAGGACCCGAAATCGCCGTTGCTACTACAAAAGGGTATTCAACCCAACTTGTAATTCTTTATCTGCTCGCATGTTTAATGGCAGAAAAACGAGGTCGGGGAACATCAGAAGAAATAAATGAGTTACTCGCCTCTTTAAAATATATTCCGCAAAAAATAGCCGAAATCTTAAATAATCAATCCTCTATTAAATCTATAGCAGACGAATTGGGGAAGCCTTGTTCGGTATTTTTTATCGGCAGAAACACCGACTACGCCGTTTCGCTTGAAGCGTCCCTTAAATTAAAGGAAATTTCCTATATCAATTCCCAAAGTTATGCCGCAGGCGAACTAAAACACGGCACAATCTCGCTTATTGAAGAGGGCGTTCCAGTAATAGCACTTTGTGCAAACGAAAATCTCAAATCCAAAATGCTAAGTAATATTAAGGAGGTCCGTGCCCGCGGTGCCCACGTTTTTGCCTGTGTTAATGAGGGCGACAACAGTTTTGAAGGTGAAGAAATAAAAAGTTTTTCTATCCCCGAAGCCCATACTCTGCTTACCCCTTTGTTAGAGGTTATACCCTTTCAACTGCTGGCCTACTTTGTGGCAGAAAATCTCGGTTGCGATATTGATAAACCGCGAAATCTTGCAAAATCGGTAACGGTTGAATAAATTACTGTTATTTTTAATTATTTTTACTATATTCGCCTTAATATCTACCCATTTTTTTGAAAAAAACGAAAAATATTTTTAATTTTAAAAAAATTTTTTTCTACACTATTGCAAGCAAAAAAAAAATCGTATATAATATTCTGGTATTAGTGTTTATTTCACTATTTAATTTTTCTCTTAGAGAGGGACGATTATTATGTCAGACAACAACCGCCGTGTAGGTACAGTTTCCCGAGGCATTCGTTGCCCCATTATCCGCCAAGGTGATAACCTTGCAGAAATAGTGGCAAACAGTGTGCTAGAAGCCGCCGAGATTGAGGGTTTTTCTCTTCGCGACCGCGATGTTATTGCTCTCACCGAGTCTATTGTTGCTCGCTCACAGGGTAACTACGCCAGCATTGATGCCATTGCAGAGGATGTTAAAACAAAGCTTGGCGGCGGAACAATAGGCGTTATTTTCCCCATTCTTTCCCGCAATCGTTTTGCAATCTGCCTTAAAGGTATTGCAAAGGGCGCTAAAAAAATCGTTCTTATGCTCAGCTACCCTTCTGACGAGGTAGGCAACTCTCTTGCCACCTACGACCTTATTGATGAGGCAGGCATTAACCCCTATTCCGATGTGCTTTCATTAGAAAAATACCGTGAAGTTTTCGGCGTTCAAAAGCTGGAATTCACAGGTGTTGACTATGTTGAATACTATGGCAACCTCATTAAAGAAATGG
>JAZQHI010000118.1:0-14235 GCA_045540535.1 Acutalibacteraceae bacterium
TGGCCTCCGACTTGGGATAGCGCCGCCTTGTGTACCGCCGCCTGCACCCCAGGTAGTTACGGGGAGTTTGTAGTAATTAGCAATTTTAAGTACCTTTGATACTTCTTCTGCATTTTCGGGGCAAACAACTATGTCAGCCTCGGGCATACGGCATCCGCGGTCTGCCCACATACGCGACAGCCAATAGTAGTCAACACTGTGTGTTACCTTGTCGATTGCTCTTGTAGAACAGTTTTCAACGCCAACAGCGTCTTCAAGTTCTGTAAGAATCATCGCAAATAAAAATTCGTTCATCTGGATTTGCATTTTAAATTCTCCTTATTTGTTTATTTTAAATTTAATTACTTAACAGTTTCATCAACCTTAAGGTTGGGGAAGTATTTGCAGAATTCCTTGATTTCTTTAGTATAATCGCCCTTCATTTCAACAAAGTGATGAATGTACGGACCGTCAAGAAGTCTGTCTTCAACTGCCTGCAAATCTTCAAATTCGCCCCAGATATATGTACCATGAGTCTGAGGGCCTTCGGTTGTGTGGCATTTAAGGGGTAAAATCATATAGTCGCCGTGCTCTTGGTCGATACGGGCTACTGTGTACTCGCCGTCTTTACCTCTGAGCCAAGCGCGTTGGTTAACAAGGCGTGCCTTTGTACCATCTGCCATTTCTGCAATGGGGAAAGGTCCGCAATGCCAAAGAAGTTCGGCATTTTTGTTTTCGGGGTGACGTACAGTAAATTCACCGAATAGAGGTCTTCCCTCGCCGAGTGTTGCACATTTAAGAAGTGCCATTGTCATAGCGCAGTGAACATCACTCTCACAAGAAATCATATAACCCATCTCATTTAAAAGACCGTAAAGCGCACAAGGGGCAAGACCGTCAAACATAACGGGAGTAGCAGTCCAACACTCTGCTGAAATAACATCAAGATTAAACTCTTCAAACAAGTGCTTATACATAGCCGTCATAACAGCCATAGGCTTTATGTATTTAGGAGTTAAATCGTCAAGTTCGTAATTGGTGAGGAAGTACTGCTCATACTCTGCAATTTCATCAGCATAGTCGGTTTCAGCAGTCTTCATTCTCTGCTCAATAATAGCAAAGTTAATGGGAATAATCTTAACGCCGAATTTTTCCATTAACTCGCCCTCGTTCCAGATAACCGAGAAGAACGGTGCGGGACGAGCGCCAACCTGACCTATACGCATACCTTTAAAGTTTTTAACCATGCAGGCAACTCTTACAAAACTGTCAAGTCCGTTTTTAAACTCGTCACTTTCTACTCTACAGCAAGGAAGATGTGAGAAAGGAATATGGAAACGCTGCATCTGACGGGATAAACCGAAAAGACCGCACTGAGAATCGGTAGGACGCATACCGTCAACATAATATTCATCATCAAGCGGTGCCCACAAAAGAACCGGCTTACCGAGAGCCTGTGCAATATCAGCAGCAGCCTCTTCATTACCAAAGTTGCAGTTTATAATCATTACTGCATCTACATTTTCTTCTTTAAAGCGCTCTACAACCTCTTTAGCGGTAGCATCGTCAAAAACAAGGTCATTAATGCCAATGCCCTTATTGTCAACAAAACTTACCTTATCCGAAGTGAAGTTTTCTTCAATGTACTCAACAAAACGCTTTCCGCGTTGTTCCGCCGAGTACCATGTAAGGAAAGTTCCACGGGGACGGTCGGTAGTGTTACGGCGCATCGCAACAAGACCGATTTTTACTTTGTAATCAAACATAAAAAATCCTCCTTTAAAAGTGCAAAATTCTACAAATACAGAATATCAAATTCACACTGCATTTACAATACTTTTGCGAAAAATTTTTTCATTGTTATTGACTTTTATATAAAAATGTGAGAAAATAATGAAAATAATTTTCACTTGAGAGGTAGAAATGGAATCAATTTTACATAAAATACGGTTTTTGCGCTCACAGATGGGACCCGGTGAGAAAAAAATAGCCGATTACATACTCGAAAACACCACCGAAATAATAAATGCTTCAATAAGCGATTTTGCCGAGCGTTGCGGTTGCGGTGACGCCACGGTTGTAAGGTTTGCGCGCCGACTCGGATTTGACGGCTATCAGTCCCTTAAAATAGGTCTTGCGGGTGAAATGCGGGCAGCATCCTCTTTAAGCGAAGAAATTACTAAAGAGGACAGTTGTTTTGATATATTTAAAAAGCGCATAAACGATATTTCGGTTTCACTTTCCAATACTGAAACTATACTTGATGCTACTATGCTTGAAAAAACCGCCAATGCCATAATGAACTCTAAAAGAATTATTGTTTTCGGGCTTGGAAATTCGGCATCAATCGCGCAGGATGCCGCACACAAGTTTTTAAGGCTAGGCTTTAACGCCCAAGCCTGCTGTGACAACCACATGCAAGCCATTATCGCCACCCACCTTGACCGTAAAAGCGTGGCTATAGGTATATCACATTCAGGTTCTTCAAAAGATATTGTAGAAGCCTTGCAATTATCAAAAATAGGCGGCGCTACTACCGTTTGCATTACTAACTACGGTCACTCCCCTATAGTAAAATCCTGTGATTATGCACTGTTTACACGCGCCGAAGAAACCCAACATTCAATTCTTGCTATGAGTTCAAGAATAGCGCAACTAACAATTCTTGATTCTATTTATACCTACATTGTTGTAAACTCTGATAAGCAGGCGGCTCAGGAAATTTACAAAACCGAACTAGCCCTTCAAAACAAGAAATTTTAGTCTTTATAACAGAGGTATCAAAATGCCATTAACCGAAAACCCAAAACACATTCACGAGCCAACCCCTTTGCAGTGCGGTCAGGCAGTACTTGCAATGCTTACCGATAAAAGCGTTGAAGAAATCATTGAAACCGTTGGTACTGAGCGCGAAACCACATTAAAGCAGATGTTTTCCGCTCTCGAATTTTACGGAATTTCCTATAGCGACAAGCGAATACCAGTAACCGACAAAAAGGAACTTCCGCGAGTAGCCATTCTCAGCCTTGAAACGCCGCACTGTTGGCATTGGTCGTTATATTTTGAGGGTTTATTTTATGACCCTGAATATGATATTTTATCCGATTTTCCGCCCTCTAAAAGACGGTATTATTGGGAAATAGAGCCTTAAAAAACCGACTTAAAACTTTTTATGGTTTTAAGTCGGTTTTATTATTCACCTATATATTCAAATCTTTTTAAAGTTTTACCGTTTACTTCAACGGTTTCGTTCCACATAGCAAGCGGTCTTACCCAAAGTCCGCCGTCACCGTAAAGTGCTTTGTAAACCACCATATCTTCAAGGTTTTCGGAGTTCTTTGCAATACCTATAACCTCGTATTCATTACCTTTAAAATGGCGGTATTTGCCAAGTTTAATTTCCTGCATATTATTCACCTACTATAATATCATCAAATTTACCGCCCACAAATTCGCAAAGTTTTTTGGGGTTTACCTTAATTTGCCTGCCCACTTTACCTGCGCTTACATAAAAGGTTTCAAGTTCTGATGCCGAACTGTGAAAAACAGTTGTAAACTGTTTTTTCATTCCTACAGGGGAACAACCGCCGTGAATATACCCTGTAAGCGGAAGTAAGTCCTTTTGTTTTAACATTGAAAGTGCTTTAACCCCTACCGATTTTGCCGCGGCTTTAAGGTCAAGTGTTTGTGCTACGGGGATTACAAAAACAAAGTGTTCCTTTTTATCCGACTCGGTAACAAGGGTTTTAAAAACACACTCTGTAGGTTCACCCAACACATTAGCAATTAAAACACCCTCGGTTAATTCCTTAGAATACTCAAAGCCCTCATATTCTATTTTTGCGCGTTCTAAAATACGCATAACATTTGTTTTATCTGATTTACCCATTTTCCTCTACCACACAAAAGCATCAATATTACCCATTAAGGTTTTGTTTCTTGTTGCAGATATATTGTTAATAAAAATAACATCTTTCGCGGCGGTATCAATTTGCAACTGCAAAAGTCCGCGGGAATCAAGTTGCGAAAAATACCTGTAATCAACAACATAAATATTCTGATAATGCGGCACTAAAAACGGCACAAACGCATTACCGAAAGATTCTTTAATAACTATACAAGCACTGCCGTCACTTAAAGCAGGATTGTTAATTATTGAGTACGCGTTATCACCCTTGATAAAGGTCATATACTTGCTCGAAGCCGGCACAGAACTCATATCCCTTATTATATTACTGTAATACCAAGTTGCTTCGTTAGAAAGAATTGCTATTTCATTTGTAGACGGCGGTTGATAAGCAAAAACCGTATCAGGATTTGCTTCAAGTTGGGGCAATTTTCCGCTGCTGCGGTAAAAACTGCCTAAGAAACCTGGGAATTCGTGTTTAATATAACTTTCAAGCGGCATAGGCGCAACCCCCATTGTGTTCATAAGTTCACAGTAAGAGTAATACGCGCCAAGCGCAGTCCAATGGTGGTCGGTTCTGAAATAAATATACTCGCCCGAACGCGATTTCAGCATATCAAAAAGATGGACCTTACGAACAGGTTCCGAAAGTTTTGAATACATATAATCTATAGCGGCTTTTTGGTCCGAAGTATTAACCCCCGCTACAAGACTTTCGGGCGCGGTTATAGCCATACTTGTAGGAATAATAAGGTCATACACCTGCGCTTTACCTTGCAGCAAAGTGCCTGCTCGGTTAACTGCACCTACATAAGTATCCGCCGCGGCTTGTGAGAAATTATAGTATTCGTAAGCCGTATCGCCGTTTATAAGAAGTGCACCTAAAGTTTGTGTTGTGGGAGCAGTGGTTTCTGTAGAACTGCTTTCGGGCGGTATTGCAGTCGTATCGCTGACAGCCGAATCGGGATTAGGTGTAACGCTAGAACTCACTTCATTTTCAGGTGGAGTTTCGGATACCGCATCAGAACTTGTTGATTCCGTTTTGGTTTCTTCAATCACAGAACTTTCCGCACCCGATATATCGGAAGAAGTGTTTTCAGAAACTGCATTTTCTTCACTTACCGTTTCTTCTACCGAAGGTATAGCATCACCCTGCTCAACTTCACCGTAAATCTGAACCTCGGTTTTGCCGAAAAGCATTGTTGTGTAAGTATTTACATCATTCAAAGTATCGCGCGCGGGAAATGTATCGGAATACCATTTATCAATACCCGAAAAATATTTGCCCGAATAAAGCGCACTTAGTTTAAACTGAGGAAATTTTTCAAGTTCGCGTTTTTCGTTTTCGGAATAAGTAGGTCTTAAAGGAATAATCATTGCAACTACAGCAACGGCGAAAAAGACTGTAAAAAATATTCTTACAGCCCAAATATTAGCGATTCGTATTCTTCTTAACCTTTTAAGCAGTTCGGTATCGTCCATTTCCGTTACCGTTTTTTCTTTATCATTAATTTCCTTTAACTCTGTCATAATTTCCTCTAAAATTTAAAATATAAAAACGGATTGTAACTGTTGCCTATAAGTGCCGCAACAGAAAGTCCCAACAATACTAACGGGATTAAAGTATTAATTATACTGTAAACTGCAAATACCCCTGTATATGCAACGGCCTTTTCTTCCAACCATTTGTACAAACGGGCGAAAAGTGGCGTGCAACAAATAACCGAAAACACAATGAAAATTATGTTACTTTTAAGAATTGTAAGGGTTTCAAAATCACAAAAAGCGTTACCGCCTGCCCCAAACATACCTTTAAGCACGGTAAGAATATCGTCAATACCCTCAAATTTAAAGAGTATCCAACCAAAATAAACAATTATTAAAAGGTATATATGTGAGAAAATTTTTGTCTTTTTAAGAAGTTTTCCTAAAAACAGTTTTTCAAGCGCGATAAACAGGAAGAAATAAAGCCCCCAAAGAACAAAGTTCCAGGAAGCGCCATGCCACAAACCTGTTAACGCCCAGACTACAAATAAGTTGAAAATTGTTCTGAAACTTCCCTTTCGGCTACCGCCCAATGGGATATATACATAGTCCCTGAAAAAAGAGCCAAGGGTTATATGCCATCTGCGCCAGAATTCGCTGACCGACCCCGAAACATAAGGGTAAATGAAGTTTTCGGTGTAATGAATTCCTATCATTCTGCCCATTCCTATTGCCATATCGGAATAAGCCGAAAAATCAAGATAAATCTGCATAGAAAAACAAAGAACGCCTATCCACAAAGCCAAACCGCTGCGGCTAGCCAAAACGGAAGTATCGCCGCCATCCGACACCAACAGTTTTGAAACCAACATAGCGCAAGTATTAGCAAGCAGTGCTTTTTTAAAAAGTCCCGTTGTAAAACGCATTACACCCTCATAACAATCAGCATAAGACACCTTGCGCTCGGTAAGTTCGTTGCAGATATCCTTATACCTTACAATCGGTCCTGCTATGCACTGGTGGAACATACTTACATACAAAAGCAATGTAGTAAAACTTTTTTGAGCAGGAACATCGCCTCTGTATACGTCCACACAGTAGGTAAGCAGTTGAAATGTGTAAAAAGAAATACCTATGGGCAAAGCAAAGGCAGGAATGTTTTTCAGAAAACCTGTTAATAAATTAAGGTTAGACAAAATAAATCCGCCGTATTTAAAAATACCAAGCAGTAACAAATTAATGAATACAACCGCAAAAATGAGTAATCTTCTGCGTTTATAGATACCCTCATTCTTCTCAATTTCCAAGGTTAGCCACCAATCAATAAGTGTCATACCAAGCATTAAAAGTATATAAACAGGTTCACCCCAAGCATAAAAAATCAACGAAAAAATAAGCATTACTGCATTTTTCGTCTTAATACTTGGGGCTATAGCATAAAATAATAAATTTAAAGGTAAAAACAAAAAAACAAACAATAAACTAGAAAATACCACTATCAAAAACTCTCTTAAATAAATATATATTTAATTGTATTTAATTTTCGCACTATGTCAAGTAGATATTTCGAAAAATATTGATATTTTTCTGCAATTAAGTGCTTTTTTCGCTTGACAACCAATACGGGTTTGTTATACTAAAACTACAAACCTAATTTTTAGCAAAAAGAGGGGATAAAAATGGCAGAAATTAAGAATTTAGGCGGTAGGCCCACTATTTTTATAGACGGTAAACCCTACCCTCCTATGATGGCAACCATCCGCACAATAAAGGACGATAATGAAATTGTTTTCGATAAAGATTACTTTTATAATCTCGGCAAATCGGGAATAAAAATCTTCTTCCTTATTTGTGATACAGTATGGCTTAAACCCAACGCTTTAGAACTTTTTGATTACGAAGCGCGTAGGCTTCTTGAGGCTATTCCCGATGCCTACATAATTCCAAGAATAGGTCTTCATCCGCCGAACGATTGGCTTGAAGCCAACCCCGAAGAATGTTTGACATACAGTGACGGCAGTTGCCCTCAAGCATACCTTGAAACCGAGTCTTATAACACAACCCTACCCCACCACTATTCAATGTGTTCTCAAAAGTGGCGTGAAGATGCAGGAAATGCCCTTAAAGAAACCTGGGAAATGATTTTAAAACTGCCTTATGCTGACCGTATTGCAGGTTGCTTTTTAGCGGCAGGCGGCACTTCGGAATGGTATTACTTACTTCCAACTGAAAATATTGCCGCCAACAAATGTCTTGACCACAGCAAAGCATTCAAGCGCGAATTTTCGAAATATTTGAAAGAAACCTACGAAACAGACGAAAATTTACAAAAGCATTGGAAAAATCCGAATGCCACAATCGAAAATCCACCTATACCAGACCCCTGCAAACATTTTTTTGCTACCGAGGCGGATAATGCTGCCGCCAACCCAAGAATACCCTCGCAGTGCTATTCCTTTGACCTTAGTGTTGAGGGCAACGGAACAAATGTAGGCTCTTTTGCGGATTTGGATAAAAATAAAGATATTTACGATTTCTACCGTGCCTGGAATTTAGGAACGGCAAATTCTGTGCTTTATTTTGCTAAAATCATTAAAGATGCCACACCCGACCGTCTTGTAGGCGCTTTCTACGGTTCACAAGGTTGCATTAACTACATAAAATCGAGTAGTACGGGCGGTAACGTCAAGATGCTTAACAGTGAATATATTGACTTTTTAGCCGCTCCCGGTGTTTATGAAAATCGTTTGGTAGGCGGTTTTGAGGGTCAACGTCAGGTTCAGGACTCTTTTACACTGCATAATAAGATTTACATTGTTGAGCAGGATACCAGAACCCACGCTGAAATCCCCTACTTCAAGTTTAAATACGGTGTTTATGACATTAACGACAGTATTAATATTATGAAGCGTGAATTCGGCAGAAATATTTGCGAAGATGTTCAGGCTTGGTGGTTTGACCAACTCATAGGCGGCGGACGCTATAAATACCCCGAAATCTACAAACTAATAAAAAAACAGCAGGAAATTGCTCACCACGCCTACAGCCTTGACCGCAAAAAGAAAAGCGAAATTGCATTTATTTTTGATGAAGAAAGTATGCAGGCAGTATCGCTTCAGACCACGCGTGAATCGGTAGAACTTATGCGAAATTATGAATTGGCGCGCATAGGTGCTCCCGTAGACCAGTATTACCACAACGACATTTTAAACCCCGATATGCCATCTTATAAACTTTATGTATTCTTTAATACCTATCTTTTAACCGACCAAGAGCGTGAGGCTATAAAGCAAAAGTTAAAGGCAGATAACGCGGTTGCGGTTTGGCTTTATGCACCGGGTATTATTAAACCTATGGCAGATACCAAGTTTTCGACCGATTATATGGCAGAACTCACAGGGTTTAATTTCAAAATGATTAATGACCGTTTTGATTCTGTATTCAGGTTTGATAACCTTGAACATCCCCTTACAGAAAAACTTGATAAACACGATATTTACGGCAGATTTGACCGCCCCCGCACATTAGCGTTCGGTAAAACCTTAGCCGCTCAGTATGACACTTATTTGTGGCCGCTTTTCTATGTAGACGACCCCGATGCCAAACATTTGGCGCATTTTCTTACAAACGAATATCCAAGCGTTTCTATAAAGCAAGCCGACGGCTTTACCTCGGTTTACTACGGTTCAAAATCCATTAAATGCGATGTTTTACGTCAGTTTGCTGAATTTGCAGGTTGCCATATTTACAGTGACAGCAACGATGTAATTTACGCAGGTGCCAATTACGTTACCTTCCATGCTTCCTCTACAGGTAAAAAGACGGTGCATTTCCCCGAAAAAGTTACCGTTTACGAAGTGTACGAAGATAAGGTTTATGCCGAAAACACCGATGTTTTGGAATTTTCTGCCTACCTTGGTGAAACCAAAATGTTTTATTACCACAAATAATTCTATGTATTTAAAAATCACCGCAGACTAAAAATCTGCGGTGATTTTCTATTAAATATTAAATTAACATTGCTTCATAAGTCTTATGTAAAACTCTACTGCGCTTTTTGCTGTTTCAACGCGAATTCTTTCGTTATTTCCATGAATAGTTGCACGCTCTTCGCTTGTTAAGTCCATTGCCGAAAATCTATAAACTTTATCCGAAATTCTTCCGTAATGACGGCTATCGGAACACTGCACCATTAAATAGGGCGATACTATTGCCCCTTTCCAAGTAGATGCCACTGCGCTTGCAACCTTATTCCATGCAGGACAGTTGGTTTCAGAAATACGGCTCGGATTCATACCGTGAAGCAAATTAATCTCTATTCGGTCATTATTAACCGTTTTTTTCAAATAATCCATTGCTGTTTCTATATTATCCTCAGGGTTAAGGCGAATATTTGAAACCATTGTAGCCTCGGGTGGAATAACGTTTGTAGCCGAACTTCCGCTTGCCTTTGTAAATGCCACCGTAGTGCGCATAAGAGCGTTAAGTTCGCCGCCGCTTTTTTTACAGAGTATGTCAAGAACCCACTCAAAAGCCCAAAGGTTTGCAAAAATCATACGGTAAAGAAAACTTGAATGTCTGCCCAAAGTATCAAACATTTCGGCAACAGGTTTTGTAAGGTGCGATTTAAAAGGATTGTTTTCAAGTTTTATACAAGATGCCGAAAGTTCCACAAGCGGTGTATGCGGTTTAGGGGCGGATGCGTGACCGCCTGCCGATTTACAGGAATATTGAACATCCATCATACCCTTTTCGGCTATACCTATAAGTCCGCAAGCAGATTTAACTCCGGGAAAAACATTTTCAACAACGGCGCCGCCCTCGTCAACTACTAATGCCGGCACAATACCGTTATTTTCAAAATAATCAACAATATTAACCGCGCCTTTTCCGTTAATTTCTTCCCCACCAGAAAAGGCAAAATAAATATCGTTCTCAGGAACAAATCCCTCGTTTATAAGGAAATCTGCCGAGTAAAGCACACCGTTAAATGTAACCTTTGTATCAAGTGTTCCTCTGCCCCAGATAACGCCGTCCTCTAAAATGGCATCAAAGGGCGGCTTTTCCCATAACTTTTCGTCTACAGGTACAACATCATAATGAGCCATTAAAACCGTAGGTTCGTTATGGTTTTTGCCATTCCATTTAAAAAGCAAGGCTCTGTCAGGCAGTTGAAGAAATTCGCAAACCGAAAAAACATTAGGGTAAAGAACAGGAAGTTTTGCAATTAACTTTTGAAACTCGCGCTCATCCTCTAATGAAGAATCTCTGTAAGACACTGTTTTACAGCGCACCAACTCACGCAAATTTTCTACTGCTCTTTCGCCGTCAAAAACAATTTCCTCTTCGCTTACCGCTACTTGCGCTTTAGGTTTAAAATTTAATGTTCTGATTATTATCACGGCTAGAAGGCAGATGATTACGGCTAAAAAAATAAATAAAACTATCATTTAAAGCATACCCTTTTTATACATTATTCTTGCGGTTATAAGTGTAAACACAACACCTACGGGAACCATTATACCAACTGTTCCCTTATTAAGTTGAGGCACAAAGATAAATAAGGTCAACATAAGTATTATAGGCGCTATAGAAAGTTTTGCATTTTTAGAAATGAAAACTACTGCTAGTCCGCCGAAGAGCGCCGGCAATATAAGGTCGAATGCAGGCTCTAAAACAGGAGATTCAAGTATAGGGGTTAGCGGTACTATAAGTATTACACCTAAAATTATAATAATTGTTGTAACTATACTCGAAACCGCGATTGCTATTGTAGAGATAACCTCGCCCTCTTCACTGCTCGGCTTTACATCAGCGCGTTCCATAGCATCAACCGCACAAGGAAGTTTAAGATTAGAAATATTGCCTGTTACAAATGAAAGATATGTACCCCCAGCACCCAGCATTGGCACATAGGTGAAAATTTCAACAATTCCCACCGCCCAATACATAGGCATAGTTGCAAAAAGACCTTTAAAAAGCGGACTCCATTCGGGTACAGCACCGAATATAACAGAAACAATTACAGGAAACATAAAAAGCAGAATGCAAATAGTAATTCCCCAGATTTTACCGTCGCGATGAACCGAATCAAGATATGTCATTTCTTTATTAGTTTTCATTATTTAATCACCTCATATCCTAAAAGTTCCGCTAACGGAATAGCCGCCGCCATACCGCCTACAAGACTTAACGGCAAGGCATAATCAGTAAGCCATCTGATTTTGAATTTTTGCGAAATAAGACCGCAAACTGCCATAATAACTGCCGATACCGCCATTACACAAACGGGGGTAAGCCCTGCGGTTTCACCTTTGAATATATCCGAAACATCACAGAAAACATATCCCAAAAACGCCGAAATCATACCAAGAAACATTGCGTTATTGAAAATTTCGCCCCACTTTTTGTCCTTCATACCGATTTTATTCATTCCGCCTTGAATTCTTTTAGTAACAAAAGGCACCAGAATAAGACCTATAGCAATACCAATGGTCATTACCCAAAGCACTGTAACATACATCGAAGCCGTGCTAATAGCACTGCCGGCACCTAATTCAGCCGCGTTAAGAGCATTATTCGCAGCAACGGTTTCGTATGTAATAGAGCCTATAACCGAAAGTCTGAGCCACGGAAGCGGTATGCCTAAACTTTTCGAAAGCGCCACAACTCCTACTAAGACTGCTATTGCAGGGGCTACAGTAAATACTGCCGCCGAAGAAATAGTTTTCTTTACCACCGAACTTTCAATTCCAAGTTCCCTAGCACGCCTTACGGCTTTTACAAGAAAATAAACCGACTGTGCTAAAACTACGGCAATTAAAAGTCCTACCAAAACAAAAAGAATTGGACTGTTAACATTAAATTCCATTGTTTTTTACTCTCCTTAAATTAATTTATTAAAAATATTTTAACACAAACTGCTATTTTTTGCAATCGCTTAAATTAATCAAAGTATTTATATTGCTTGAAATAATTCTTCTGCTGTGATAAAATATTAAAAAAGTTTTTTGGAGGATATATGTTAAAGGATTTTTTAGAAACAGGCAAAATCGTCGGCACTCACGGTATAAAAGGTATGTTAAGGGTGCAGGCGTGGTGCGATTCTGCTGAATTTTTAATGCAATTTAAATATATTTATACTGACGGCGGTAACACAAAATACGAAATCAAATCGGTTCATCCCCACGGTAACATCGTACTTATGGCGCTAAAAGGCATTGACACTATTGAAAAAGCCGAAACGCTTAGAAACAAGGTCATCTACATTGCGCGTCGTGATGCGAAACTCCCCGAAGACCGATATTTTATAACCGACCTTATAGGGTGTACTGTATTTGATGCCGATACTAACGAACTTCTCGGTTCTATAAGTGATATTTCTGCTACAGGCGCTAACGATGTATGGCATATTATGCGAGACGGTAAAGAATATCTTGTTCCTGCTATTGATGATGTTGTGATTTCGGTAGATGTTAAGGAAAGTCGGGTTGTAATAAGACCTTTAAAGGGGATTTTTGACGATGAGGATTGATATACTTACCCTATTCCCCGAAATGTGCGAAACAGTTATGAGCGAAAGCATAATTGGCAGAGCGCGCAAGGCAGAAAAGGTTGAAATTGTTTGCACTAATATTAGGGACTTTTCGGGCAACAAACACAATAAAGTAGACGATACACCCTACGGCGGCGGTATGGGAATGATTATGGCGGCATCCCCGATTTACAATGCCTTTAAAAGCCTTTATGACGAGGGTGAAAAAAAGCCGCATCTTATATATATGTCCCCCAAAGGCAAAACTTTTGACCAGAAAAAAGCAGTTGAATTATCCCGACTTGACCGCGTGGTTTTATTATGCGGTCACTACGAGGGTATCGACCAACGCGTTATTGACGAAATTGTTGACGAGGAAATCTCTATCGGCGATTTTGTTTTAACGGGCGGCGAATTACCTGCCCTTACCGTTGCAGATGCCATTTGCCGAATGCTACCGGGTGTTTTGTCGGATGATATTTGTTTTGAGGAAGAAAGCCATTTTGCAGGTTTGCTTGAATATCCGCAATATACTAAACCTGCCGTTTGGAACGGTCGCGAAGTACCCGAAGTTTTATTGTCGGGGAATCACGCTAAAATTAACGATTGGCGCCGAATTCAGTCAATACTAATCACACTGAAAGAACGTCCCGATATGCTAAGCCCTGATGATTTATCCGAAAAAGACTTAAAACTGCTGAAGAAAAACGGAATTTCTTTAGAATAAAATTGATTTTAGAAAAAATGCACAAATTAATGCATTTCGATTTTACGTTTGTTGGATAAATATTAGAACTTATTCACAAATAATTGACTTACGCATTAATTGTGGTATAATACGAATATAGCATTCTTGCTATTAAAATGTAAATTTAAAAACAATGCCCATTAATCAAATAAGGAGATTTTACTATGTGCGTTAAAGATGTAGTTATTCAAAATCAGGTTGGTCTTCATGCTCGCCCTGCAACCTTCTTCATTCAGAAAGCAAATGAATTCAAGTCATCTATCTGGGTTGAAAAGGACGAAAGAAAAGTTAATGCAAAAAGCCTGTTAGGTGTTCTTTCTTTAGGTATCGTAGGCGGTACAACAATTAAAATTATTGTTGATGGTTCTGACGAAAAAGAAGCGCTTGACGGTCTTGTAGCACTTGTTGAATCCGGTTTCGCTGATTAATGATTTCAGGTGCCGATAAAAATTTTTATCGGCACTTAAATTTTTGTTGACAAATCGAAAAATTGTGTTATAATATTGCTTGTGCGAAAAACACATCTGGGTGTGGCGCAGATTGGTAGCGCGCTACCTTGGGGTGGTAGAGGCCGTGGGTTCA
>JAZQHI010000119.1:0-9217 GCA_045540535.1 Acutalibacteraceae bacterium
TCAGCAATATTGAGAATAAGTTCGCGGCTCTTTTCCCAACCAAGACAAGGGTCGGTTATAGATTTACCGTAAATATGCTCACCTATTTTTTGAGCGCCGTCCTCAATATAACTTTCAATCATAAGTCCTTTAACCATATTTCTGATATCTTTATTATGGTTGCAACTGTAAACAACATCTTTGGCAATTCTGATTTGTTCAAGATATTTTTTGCCCGAGTTTGCGTGGTTAGTGTCAACAATAGCGGCAGGGTTATTAAGACCCGACTCTGCATAAATATCTGCCAATTTAGAAAGGTCTTCATAGTGGTAATTCGAAACGCTTTTGCCTGCATAATCTATGTAACCGCGCATAATAGCATGAGCCAAAGGATTGCCTGCACTTGTTACTTCCCAACCGCGATAAATAAAGGTGTGCTTATGTTGAGCGGCAGTAATTGAATTCATCATAATAGAAAGGTCACCGCTTGTGGGATTTTTCATACCTACGGGAACTTCAATTCCGCTTGCGGTAAGTCTGTGTTGTTGGTTTTCAACCGAGCGCGCACCTACTGCCACATAAGCCAGAATATCCGATAGATAGCGGTAATTATCAGGATATAGCATTTCATCCGCGCAAGTAAAACCGTAATCCTTTAATGCGCTCATGTGCAAATCACGTATAGCCACAATACCTTTTAGCATATCGGGTGTTTCATCAGGGTCAGGTTGATGCAACATACCATTATAACCGTCCCCCGTTGTGCGAGGTTTGTTTGTATAAATACGCGGAACTATAAATATTTTGTCCTTAACCTCTTCCTGTATTTTAGCAAGTCTTGAAATATATTCCAACACCGCTTCCCTGTTATCCGCAGAACACGGACCGATTATAAGAACAAATTTATCACTCTTACCGAAAAAAATGTTTCTAAGTTCTTCAGCGCGCTCATCCCTTATTTTTTCAAGTTCTGGTGTTAAAGGATAACGCGACTTGATTTGTTGCGGTATAGGTAATTTTCTTTTAAAATCCAAATTCATTTTTTTAACCCTCTACTGTCTTTCTTATAATGGCTATAACTCGTTGCAATTAATTTTTCAACAAGCCACTCTTAAAGTGGCTTGTTGAAACGCTTTTCAGCGTTTCGACACGAAATCTTTGATTTTGTGACAAATTTCCAAGAAAATTTGTCTATAACCCATTGCAATGAGTGTTGTGCAAAATTAATTTTTTAAATTAATTTTGCTAATGCCACTCTTAAAGTGGCTTGTTGAAACGCTTTTCAGCGTTTCGTCAAACAACAATCATTATCAAACAACTTACGGCGTTCTGTAGAAGTGCGCATCATTTGTCGCATACCGTCGCGGTCGTCGTTTTTAATTTTTTCATAAAGTTCGTCAAACGAAGCCTTAAACCGTTCCATCTCATTAAGGAGCGGTTTTTTATTGCTTAAAAACAGTTCACTCCACATTTCGTCATTGATACGCGCAATGCGTGTTAAATCTCGGAAAGAGTCACCGGTATAACTTTCAAGACCGTCGGTTTGATTGCAACACATAAGCGAAACTGCAATACAGTGGGTAAGTTGGGACAAATAGGCTATCATTTGGTCGTGTTCTTCAACGCTCAGTTCTGCAACCTGTTTAAAGCCTAAAATTTCACCCAAATTCCTGCAAAGTTCAATTGCTTCAGGAGTATTTTTTTCGGTAGGAACTACTATATAGTTAGCGCCTTTAAAAATGCCGTCATCACTGTTAACTACACCCGAAACCTCTTTACCTGCCATTGGGTGAGCCGCAATATACTCTACATCATTTCTAAGTAAAGCCTGTATTTCATGCACAACGCATCCCTTTACACCCGTAACATCGGTAATAACAGCACCGCTTTTAAAATACTGCTGATTTTCCTTAATCCATTCTATAATACGTGCGGATAAAGGGCAAACACAACCAAATCCGCCGCTGCTACAAGTTCGGGATTAACGTCGGTTGTACCAAAATCAATTATCCCGTTTTCCATAGCGTAATCAATGGAAAATCGGTCCTTTGTAATTGCGTTAACCGTAAAGCCCAATTTTTTAAGACCTTTGGCATAACTGCCGCCCAGCAGACCTAAACCAACAATTAAAATATTTATCTTTTTTATAAGTTTCATTTATATCACCTTTACATCTATACCAAGCATCTTTATATCCTCAAAAAACTTTGGATAACTTTTAGCAACGGCTTCCGCGCCCACAATTTCGCCGCCGGTCATGGTTGCTAATACTGCCATTGCCATAACAATACGGTGGTCATTATGACTAAAAAGCGAAACTTGAGGCGCCTTTAGTGTTCCTTTTTTTACGGTTATTTTATTTTCCTCAACCAAAACAGTAATACCCATTTTTTCTAGTTCCGCCCTCATTGCTTCGCCGCGGTCGCTTTCCTTAATCTTAAGTCGGCGAGTGCCTGTGAAAACCGCACCGTTTTTAGCGGCCGCTATCGCCATTAATATTGGTGCTAAATCTGGGCAATCGGTAATATCCACTGTTGGTTTAGCGTTTAAAAGGCTTTTAAAGATATCCTTGTATACTCTGTCACCTTGAACGCTTGTATCGCTTAAGCCTTTTACAAGAACATTTCCGCCAAACAGGTTAAATGCTTCCAAAAAAGCGGCGTTAGAATAGTCACCCTCAACCGCAATTTCACGTTTTTTATAGGTTTGACCGCCCTTAATATAAATTGTGCGTTCGTCTATTCTGCTAATTCTTACGCCGAAATCCGCCATTGCTTTAATAGTAAGGCTAAGATAAGATGCACTTTCAATAGCGCCGTATATTTCGATTGTACTGTCGTTTTCAAGAAGCGATAAAGCAAACATAAGTCCACTTATAAACTGGCTCGAAATATCCCCTCTTACCGAGTATTTACCGCTTCCAAGTTTTCCGTTTACAGTAACACTATTACTCATCTTTTGAAATTTAAAATTTTGCGCTTTACAAATATCCTCATAAACAGAAAGTGAACGACTAAAAAGTCTTTCGGTTCCTTCTAGTGTGATATCCTCACCAAAGCAGAGTGCTAAAGGTATTAAAAAACGCAGTGTACTTCCGCTTTCGTTACAAAAAAGTTTAGCGCCGCCAACTTTATTTTTTAAATCTATACCACCTATAGCCACGGTATCGTCGGTTATTTCAACCTTAGCGCCTAACGCCTTTAAACAACCGAGTGTTGCCTTGATATCTTCGGAAAAATCAATTCCCGTTATAACACTGCCTTTTGTAAAGGCACCGCAAATTAAATATCTGTGCGCCATACTTTTTGATGGTGGCGCAGTAATTCTGCCAGCAGCAACACTTTTTTCAATTTTTACTGTCATACATTTTCACCGTAAGTTTCTAACAAATAGTCTATTGCCTCTATATAACCGTTTATTCCGTGACCTACAATTGTTTTAACCGAGGCCATTCTCACATAACTTATCTGCCTGAAATCTTCACGTTTGGAAACATCCGAAATATGTACTTCAACAGTGGGTATACCTACTGCTTTTAAAGCATCAAGTAAAGCAATACTCGTATGAGTATAAGCACCGGGGTTAATTACAATTCCATCAAAATTATTATATGCACCTTGAATTTCATCAACTAAATCACCCTCGTGATTGGACTGATAAAGTTTAAGATCAAAACCTTTGAGTTTTGAATGTTTTTCAATATTATCACACAAGGTTTTAAAATTTTCGCTACCGTAAATATCAGGCTCGCGAATACCGAGCATATTAATATTAGGTCCGTTAATTACAAGAATTTTCATTTAAAAACGCCTCTTTAATATTTGATATAACTTTTTCGAGTTCACAATCATTTTTAATTATTAAATCCGAACATTCGCAATAAATGTTATATCTTTCGTTATATCTCTTTTCGAGCAATTCCCTATTACTCGAAAGCGGACGGTCATCTGTGGAAACGAGCATCTCTAACGGGCGGTCAATAAAAACCACAAAACCGTTTTGCTTTAAGTTTTCTATATTCTTTCTGTTAAGTACAGCGCCGCCGCCTGTGGAAATAACTGCCGACTCGCGCTTACTTAATTCGGCAATTACCTCGCTTTCAATATTTCTAAAATATTTTTCGCCTTTTTCTTCAAAAATTTTCGGTATAGTTACACCTTGTCTTTTAACTATTTCTTCGTCGCTATCCAAAAATTTTTTTGAAAGCATCTCAGCCAAAGTCTTGCCGATAGTTGTTTTTCCGCAAGACGGCATACCAACAAGTACAAGGTTTCTTTTTTGAAGAAAAATTTTCTTATATATATCGTCAATTTTAGATTTATCAATTGTAGTATCTAAAAACTTTTCTGCCGCAAAAACAGCCTGCGCTACTAACATATAAAGTCCGCCTACAGCATTAATTCCCTTAGCCTTTGCTGCGGTTATAAGCATAGAATTCAAAGGATTATAAATCGCATCAACAACGCCTGAAACATTAGTAAATTTATTAATATCTATAGGCGAAGCATTATTGTTAGGATACATTCCGCAAGGGGTTGTATTAATTATAACATCAGCGTTATTATGAAGTGTTTCAGCACAGGAATATGTAATAAGACCGTCCCCACCGCTTCTCGACACACGGTAAACTTCTTTAGCGCCCATACTTTGCGTTACGGCAAGCGCTGTTTTGGAAGTACCGCCGCTACCTAAAATCAGAACCTTTTTGCCCGAAATTTTAATATTTGCGTGTTCAATTAATGATTTTAGTCCCAAAAAATCGGTATTATATCCATAAAGTTTACCGTTATTATTTACTATTGTATTTACAGCGCCAACCATTTTTGCGGTATCATCCATAAAACTCAAGTACGGTATAACATCCTGCTTATAGGGTATTGTAACATTAATTGCGTTAAAATCTGCCTTTTTTAAAAATCCGTCAAGTTCCTCTTTGGCAATTTCCTTTAACTCGTAATCGTAATCCGCAAGTTCTGAATGTACTATTCTTGAGAAACTGTGCCCTAACTTTTCGCCTATCAGTCCGTATTTCATAAATCAGCCAACCAATCTGTACCAAATCTGCCCGAAAGTATATCACATAAAACCAACGCGGTAATACTGTCAATAACCACGCGCGCGCGGTGAACAATGCAAGGGTCATGCCGACCGCCTGAAACAATAGTAGTATCTTTATTATTCATAAAATCAACTGTGTTTTGTTCCTTGCTTATAGTAGGCGTAGGTTTAATTACTGTACGGTAAACTATTGGCATACCGTTGGTAATACCACCGTTAATAGCGCCGTTATTATTGGTTTTGGTTTTAACGGTGTCACCGTCAAGATAAAAACTGTCATTAGCCTCGCTTCCAAGCATATCGGCAAAAGCAAAACCTGCGCCAAACTCAATACCCTTAACTGCAGGGATACCGAATACCGCGTGGGAAATAAGACTTTCAATACTGTCAAACCAAGGCTCACCCACACCTGCAGGAAGCCCCACAACCGCAGTTTCAAGCACACCGCCGACACTGTTGCCATCGTCTCTAGCGGCAACTATTTTTTCTTTCATTTGTTCTGCCTTTTTTTCGTCAATAACAGCGAACTTACTTTTATTTAAATTATTAATTTCGGTATTATAATCATTAAAGCCAGAATCCTCTACCCCTGCGCATTTTGAAATATGGGTGCCTATATAAATACCTTTATTCCTTAGCGCCGAAATTGCAATTGCGCCTGCCGCTACAATACCTGCAGTAATTCGACCGCTGAAATGACCGCCGCCGCGATAATCTTCAAAACCATGATATTTGCTAAAAGCAGTAAAATCGGCGTGACCGGGGCGCGCTTTAGGTCTGTTTTCACTATAATCTTTAGATTTTGTGTTCTCGTTCGGAATAACTATGCAAATTGGTGTTCCTGTTGTTTTACCCTCGTAAACACCACTTAAAATCTCAAAATTATCCGCTTCTACCCTTGGTGTTGAAATTTTACCGATAGGTCTTCTTAAATCAAGTTGTTCACTTATAAAAGATTCATCAACTTCAATTCCCGCCGCTAAACCGTCAATAACAGCGCCTATAGCGCTTCCGTGACTTTCGCCGAAAATTGTTAAAGAAACATTTTGTCCAATAGTGTTTTTCATTACCGATTCATTCCCTTAAATTCTTTTGCCAGAAGTGAAAAAGGCATTTTCTTCATTTCAAAACTGCCTATTTCCTGTACATAAACAACAGTAATTTCATCCCCTGCCATTTTTTTATCGTGGCGCATCGCCTCAATAATAACATCAGTATCATAATTAACCGATGTCGGAAGTCCTAATTTTTTTAAAACATTTATAAGCCTTGGTCTTACTGTATCAGAGCACATCGGTATCATACCCAAAGCCACACATTCACCGTGATAAAAATTTTGCATACCGTTTTCACTCTCAATAGCGTGAGCCAGTGTATGCCCGAAATTAAGAATTTTACGAAGTCCGCCCTCTTTTTCATCCTGCTCAACAACAAAACGCTTGATTTTTAGAGATGCCTCAATAATACGGTCAATATTAGGCTCTGTTTCCTCATTTTCAAATAGTTCAAAAAGTTCTTTATCAGATGTAAGTGACATTTTTACGGCTTCGGCAAGTCCGTTTGCAATTTGCCGTTTTTCGAGGGTTTTTAATGTATTGGAATCAATTATTACCGCTTTGGGCGGATAAAAAGCGCCGACAATATTTTTATATCCTTCAAAATCTATTGCAACCTTACCACCAACAGAAGAATCTACCTGAGATAAAACTGTAGTCGGGATATTATAAAAATCTACACCCCTCATAAACGATGCCGCAACAAAACCTGCAAGATCTCCCACAACACCGCCACCTACTGCCATTACGCAGTCGCTTCGGGTAAATCCGTATTCAACCATTCGTGCCAGTAGCATTTTATAATTTTCAAAACATTTAGATTCTTCACCCTCAGGTATAGTTACGATAAAAGGATTTTTGCACTGTTTACTTGCAATAACCGAATATTCTTTCGGGACGCCGCTATCGGTAACAATAAGTACCTTTCTTTCAAGATTCAAATAGTCTTTTAAATTCGAAAGCGCGCCGCGTTCTAAAACTATATCGTAACCGCCTGTCGAAGTTTTAACAGGTATAATCATTTTTTCACCTACAAATTAATTTCTTTTTCGAAACTGCCTATAACCTTAATTTCACTGCATTTTTCTTTAAGTTCTTCTAACATACGCTTGCCCTCGGGAGTGTTTATATTACCCTCACCCTCGGCATAAAAATAATAACTCCATATAAGTTCCTTAGTAGGTCTGCTTTTCAAGGCTTTAAGGTTAAATCCGTTTTCGCCTATAATTGAAATTGCCTTTCCTAAAGAACCCGCCTCGTTAGTAACGGTAAACAGCATTATAAAATGCTTATCGTCCTTAGATGGTGTTTTTGCGCTTCTTGAAAAAACCGCAAAACGTGTAGTATTATTGTTACTTTCGTTAATATGAGCCTCTAATTTTTTGAGGCCATATTTTTCTGCCGCATCATCACTCGCAATAGCGGCGATATCGTGCCGTCCCATTTCGGAAACCTGTTTTGCGGCAACCGCGGTGTTAACCGCCTCTATAGTTTCAAAGCCATGCTTTTTGATATACCCTGCACACTGACCCAGCGCTTGCGGATGACTGATTACCTGCTTTATCTGGTCCATTGTAGTGCCCTTAATTGCCAACAGATTTTGCACAACGCCTATATCGTAAATTCCGTTTATAAAAAGCGGACCAAAAAAACTCAAATCCATTACTTGACCTACGTCACCGTTGTAACTGTTTTCGATAGGTAAAATAACGCAATCGCACTCGCCGTCAACCACAGAATTATAAGCCGACTTAAAATCAGGATAAGGCACTGCAGTAGCATCAGGAAAAACTTTTTTTGCGGCAATATTTGCAAAAGCGCCCTCAACACCGCTAAAGGCTACGCGCATACCCTCTAAAATACGGTGTTGGTAATTTTTAGAAACATCCATATTATGTTGCAAAAAGTTTATGTAATATGATTTATATTCTTCGTTATTAATAAGTGCTGAATTGCGTTTTATAACCTCGGCTTCACGGGCAGCATCAGTAACCTGAGTTCCGTGAAGTCTTTTATACTCGGCAACGGTTTTTACAGCATCCATTCTTTTTTCAAAAAGGGTTGCCATTTGTTTGTCAACCTCATTAATAATCTGACGTGCGCTTTCTAGTTCAGTCATTTTTTTGAAATCCTCTCTTACCTATAATGGTTATAATTAGTCGAATTGCTTTTCAGCGTTCCTACAAAATTCAATCATTATATTCCTCGATTAGTTTTTTGAAAAACGGAAGTGATTTTTCAATCATTTCGTAACTTACACAGTAACTTATTCTTACATATTCTGGACAACCGAAACCTTCGCCCGGTACTAAAAGTAAATCGTACTTTTTAGCCTTTTCGCAAAAAGCATTAGCATCGGGTTCGGGGGATTTTACAAAAAGATAAAACGCGCCGTCAGGCTTTGCGGCAGTATAACCGTATTCAGTTAAAGCATTATAAAGTAAATTGCGGTTCTTTTCATAAGCAGAAATATCGCCTGTAAGACCTAAACATTCCGCAACTGTGTACTGCAAAAGACTTGGGGCGCAAACAAATCCTAATGCTCTTCCTGCACCACAAACAGCCGCATAAACATCCTCGGCATTTGAGATTTTGGGCGATACAAAAATATAACCTATACGCTCACCAGGCAACGACAATGACTTACTGTAAGAATAACAAACTATTGTATTATCGTAAAATTCAGGGATATAAGGAACTGTAATGTCCCCGTAAACTAACTCGCGGTAGGGTTCATCGGCTATTATGTATATATCGCTTTTAAGTTCTGCCGACTTTTTATTCAAAAGATTTGCTAGTCCCTTAATTGTTTCTTCGCCGAAAACAACGCCGCTTGGGTTGTTAGGTGAATTTACAATAATTGCCTTTGTTTTTTCATTTATTGCATTTTCGAGTGCCGCAAAATCAATTTGAAAATCTGTTTCGTTGCATTTTACAACCCTAACCTTAGCGCCCGCCTTTTCTGCAAAAACGGTATACTCAGGAAAAAACGGTGCTAAAACGATAACCTCGTCGCCTTCGTTTACAAGGGCATTAAGGGATATTGTAAGGGAAGCCGCCGCACCGCAGGTCATATACAAAAGGTCTGGCGTGGCGCCTATATTAAAACGCTCATTTATATGGTT
>JAZQHI010000120.1:0-3292 GCA_045540535.1 Acutalibacteraceae bacterium
GGGCTAACTGTCAACAATGTTTCGAGAGAAGAAAATACATATACTACACCACTATTAAAAATAGATAATGGTGCGGTTGTTAAAAAAATGAGCGTTTCAAATATCTATCAAAAGAGTTTTCTTGAAACAGAAGTACCTTTACTTGAAATTGACGGTGAAGCCGAATTTCTAAAAAAAGAAAATATAATTAACGAATAGTTAATTTAAAGTGGATGACATAACTGTCATCCCTTTTGTTTTTAATATTTTTTATAAGAATATAAAAATAAAACCCGTGCCTTATGACACGGGTAATCTTATTTAATTAGTTTTAAGTTTATTTAAAGAATAATGGCAGTTTTTCAAGGAAAATGATATCATCGCGGTCGGCGGCATCACCCTCGGCTAAAAAGGCGCATGCTGCGGCTTCGGTTCCGCCCGCTTTTTGTACTAATTCTCTCGTAGCGGTAAGTGATTCGCCGGTGCTTATAACGTCATCAACAATAAGTACGCGCTTATTCTTTAATTTTTCAACCTCAGTTTCGCCAAGGTATAATTTTTGCTCTTTTTGAGTAGTGATAGAAACAACACTAACTTCAATCGAATTGCGCATATAAACCTTAACGCCTTTTCTTGCTATTACATAAGGTTTACCTGATTGACGTGACATTTCGTAAGCAATAGGAATACTTTTGGCTTCTGGCGTGATGATAACATCAAATTCAGGCACTTTTTTAAGTAATTCTTCGGCACCCTTAACGGTTAACTCAACATCACCGAAAATAATAAAAGCGGCAATATCAAGTTTTTCGTTAACAGGGAATTTTTCCAACTCTCGCTCTAAACCGGCGATTTTCATTTTATAGTATTCTGACATAAATAATCACTTTCCAATTCTTTATTTTAAATGATTAAATGCTTATCAACCCGGAGGCCAAGCAAGGTTTCTACGCGCAAGAAGATGAAAATGAATATGATGAACGGTTTGTCCGCCATCTTCACCGCAATTATTAACAACGCGGTATCCGTTTTCAAGATTTTCTTGCTTTGAAATTTTGGCAATAGCCTCAAACACTTTGCCGATTAAAAAACTGTTTTCCGTATCTATATCATCGGCAGAAGAAATATGTGTTTTAGGAATAACTATTGCATGGAAAGGGGCTTGAGGGTCAATATCAGCAAAAGCGTAGACAAATTCGTCCTCATAAATTTTGGTTGAGGGAATTTCGCCTGCAACTATTTTACAGAATAAACAGTCTGCCATAAAATTTATTCTCCTATCTGAGTTTTGATTATATCGGTAGCCTTAGCAAGTGCTTCATCTACGCGTGAAATATCCTTACCGCCAGCCATTGCACTATCAGGCTTGCCACCGCCGTTACCGCCACAGATTTTTGCAATTTCTCGCACCAAATTACCTGCGTGTGCACCTTTTGAAACAGTATCTTTACCGCAAGCAGCAGTAAATGTAAGTTTTTCACCGTTAACTGCGGCTAAAACAATAACTGAATCTGCATTTTCCGCCTTAACTGTATCGGTCATTTTGCGGAGTTCATTAGCATCAACGCCATCGAGTCTGGCAGTTGCAACCTTAATTTCACCGATAGTTACCGCGCTCTTTAAAATATCATCAATTTTACCGCCCGCAAGTTTAGCCTCGGCTTTTTCAAGGGCTTGCTTAGTTTCCTTAAGTTCGTTCATAACAGCGGTTGCGCGTTTAGCGATATCCAAGGAATTCTGAGCCTTTAAGTTAGCGGCAGTTTCATTCATTAACTCAATATTATTGTAAATCATATTGAGTAGATTTTGTCCTGTAACTGCTTCGATACGTCTTACACCTGCGGCAACACTTGATTCCGAAACAATGTGGAACAAACCAAGTTTTGAAGTATTATCAACGTGAGTACCGCCGCAAAGTTCAACAGATGTATTATCTGCCGCAACAACGCGTACTATATCACCGTATTTCTCGCCGAAAAGTGCCATTGCACCGAGTTTTTTAGCCTCATCAATAGGCATTTCTTCATTCTTAACAACAATTCCTTCAAGAATAGCGTTGTTCACAAATGCTTCTACTTTAGAAATTTCTTCGGATGAAAGGGCAGAGAAGTGGGTAAAGTCAAAACGTACTGTTTTTTCATTTACAAGTTGTCCTGCTTGTTCAACATGGGTACCGAGAACAGCGCGAAGACCCGCTTGCAAAAGATGAGCAGCAGTGTGATTACGGCGAATAGCACTTCTACGAGCAACGTCAATAGATACCTCTACCGTATCACCAACAGAAATTGTGCCTTTTGTAACTTTACCGCTATGTGTGAATATGCCATGAGCCGTCTTTTTAGTATCAATAACCATAAATTCGGCGCTATTAGTTACAATAATACCGCTATCTCCAACCTGACCGCCGCTTTCGGCATAACAAACCGATTTATCAAGAACAATAATTGCATTTGCGTTTTCCGGTGCGGTAGTAACATGCTCACCTTCGCTTACAATATCAAGCACGGTTGCACTACAGTTGTTTTCGGTGTAACCTAAAAATTCGGTGGCATCGATATTTTCAAAGGTGATACCATCGCTCTTCCAACTTTCGCCGTCAGACGCTTTACGGGCGTTGCGCGCCTTTTCGCGTTGTTCATTCATACACTCTTTGAACTTTTCTTCGTCAAGTGTCATACCTTTTTCGGCTAAAATATCAATAGTAAGGTCAACAGGGAAGCCGTAAGTATCATAGAGTTTAAATGCATCTTCACCCGAAAGAATACCGCCGTTCTTAGTAAGTTCCGCTAACATATTAAGACCTTGGTCAACTGTTTTATTAAAACTTGCTTCTTCGTTAGTAATAACTTTAGCGATAAGTTCTTTCTTTTCAATAAGTTCAGGATAGCCTGCTTTATTTTCATTAATAACCGCTTCGCAAAGTTCCATAAAGAACGGACGGTTAATTCCTATAAGTTTGCCGTGACGAACTGCTCGGCGAATTATACGGCGAAGAACATAACCTCTGCCTTCATTTGAGGGGATAATACCGTCACTAATCATAAAAGTAGCGGCTCTTGCATGGTCAGTAATAGCGCGGATAGAAATATCGGTCTTGTTATCTTTACCGTACTCTTTTCCGGAAATCTTGCAAACCAAATCCAATACGTTTCTTATAGTATCAACTTCAAACATATTGTCAACGCCCTGCATAACGCAAGCAAGACGCTCAAGTCCCATACCTGTATCAATATTTTTATGTTCAAGTTCGGTATAAGTGCCGTCACCCATATTATTAAACTGAGAGAAAACGTTGTTCCAGATTTCCATATAT
>JAZQHI010000121.1:0-4360 GCA_045540535.1 Acutalibacteraceae bacterium
GACCGCTTGCTACACCACCCGAGTCAAAGGCGATTGCGGTATACACAGGCGGAACAAAGAGGGATAGCGCCAAAGAAATAAAGTATCCTGGAATTATGTAGTAAACCAAAGAAAAATCATATATAATTCGTATCACGCTTAGCGCAATTGCAAGACCTACACCAGCGCATAAGCCTATCATCATAGATTTTTTGTTTACATAGCCGCCTGTTACATCTTCAACCTGAGCGTTAAGAACGTGGATAGCAGGCTCTGCCATAACTACAAGAATACCAATGACAAGTCCTATACCTATCAGTATAAAGGGCGGTAGGGTAGATAACTGCACACCCATTTTGTAGCCAATAGGCATATAACCAACGTTTACACCTGTTAAAAATATAACCAGACCCAAATATGTAAAGACTACACCAACACCGATTCTAATCAATTGTTTTTTTGGGAGTTTCAGGAATAAAAATTGGCACAGCATAAAAAAGAATACAATAAGTCCCAGTGCAATGGCTACTTCTTTTGCGGTGTGACGGGCGCTTTCAAGATACGCGCCCAGAATATTATTTCCTACAGCACCGTAATTAACGGTGTAATTAAGGTCGTTTTTTGCGAATATTCCAAGTATCAGCACCGCAAGAATAGGTCCTATAGAGCAAAGCGCCACCAGACCGAAACTGTTTTCTTGACTGTGACGGTCACCTAGAATATGTGAAATACCAACGCCTAGCGCCATTATAAACGGAACAGTGATAGGTCCGGTAGTAACTCCGCCCGAATCAAATGCCATAGGCAACAGGTCAAGGTTATCATTGACCGAGAGTATTAATGCTAATGCAAATAGCAACATATAAAAAAGCATAAGAATGTTGGCGAGTCGGCGTTTGAAAATTATGCGCAGAATGGCAATTATCAGAAATGCACCTACACCAAAACCAACGGTATATATAAGCAGTTTTCCGTTCATAACAGAACTAACTTGGTTAGCAAGAACTTGCAGGTCGGGTTCAGCAACAGTAATCAACATACCAAGCACAAAGCAAACCGCCAATAGCAGACTGATAGATTTTTGCCTTGAAAGACCCGAACCTACGTGCACACCCATCGGTGTCATAGCAATGTCAGCCCCAAGGTTAAATAGACCTATGCCCAGAACCAACAAAACTGCACCTATAGTAAAGGTTATTAATTCCAGACGGTTAAAGGAAAATCCGGGAAGTAGCGCCACCAGATACACAATAAGGGTAATCGGCAAGGTGGAAACTAACGCTTCACGGATTTTTGCCACTAATTCTTTCAATTAATATCACCTAATTTTAATATTTTAATGTTTTAATGTTTGTAAATAACTATTTGAAAATTAATCAATTTATTATACCATAATGCAATTTTTTAAACAAGGAATTGTTGTTTTAAAAAAACACATTTTACAGAAACTTAACAAAAGCCAAAATCAAGGTGGTTTAAATTAATTGTATTACAATATACAGAAATACAAAACACCCTATGACTTTTTATGGTCATAAGGTGTATGGTTTATTAGTCTAACGGTTTCATTGTGGGGAAGAGGATAACTTCTCTAATAGTGTCGGAATTAGTGAGCATCATTATTACTCTATCAACGCCGATACCCATACCGCCTGTTGGGGGCATACCGTATTCCATTGCGGTGAGGAAATCCTCGTCAAGCATCTCTGCCTCATCGTCGCCGCGCTCGCGAAGTTCTAACTGCTTCTCAAAACGTTCACGTTGAACGATTGGGTCGTTAAGTTCGGAATAAGCGTTAGCAAGTTCACTGTGGCATACAAAAAGTTCAAAACGCTCTGTAAGTCTTGGGTCTTCGGGTGAAGCCTTTGTCAAAGGTGAAACTTCAACGGGATACATTGTAATAAATGTGGGTTGAATAAGTTTTTCTTCAACCTTTTGGTCAAAGCAAGCATAAAGCGCGTTGCCCCAGGTTTTATCGGCAGTGTCAGCAAGTTCAACACCGATTTTTTCGGCAGCGGCTACGGCTTCGGCATCATCAGTAATAGCGCCAAAATCAATGCCTACGTATTCTTTAACGGCGTCAACCATTGTGAGTCTGCGCCAACCGGGTGTAAGGTCAATTTTTTCTCCTTGCCATTCAACTTCATAAGTTCCGTGAATTTCCTTGGCGGCACCCGAAATAATACCTTCGGCAATGTCCATCATATCGTGGAAATCGGCATAAGCCTGATAAAGTTCAATGGTTGTGAATTCGGGGTTGTGCTTAGGGTCCATACCTTCGTTACGGAAAATTCTGCCTATTTCGTAAACCCTGTCCATACCGCCAACAATAAGTCGCTTAAGAGGAAGTTCGGTAGCAATACGCATATACATAGGTATATTTAAGGTGTTGTGGTGTGTGATGAACGGACGTGCAGCAGCACCGCCTACGATTGTATTAAGTACAGGAGTTTCAACCTCGATATAATCCATATCGTCAAGATACTTACGCATAAACTTTATGAACTGCGAACGGATTATAAAGTTGCGCTTAACATTATCGTTCATAATAAGGTCAACGTATCTTTGACGGAAACGCAAATCGTTATTGGTAAGACCGTGGAATTTTTCGGGCAGGGGAATGAGGGACTTTGATAAAAGTGTAATTGCGGTTGCGTGAACCGAAATTTCACCGGTCTGGGTTTTGAAAACAATACCCTCAACACCAACAATATCACCTATATCCCACTTTTTAAAAGCGGCATAAACATCGTCACCTACATCGTCACGGCGAACATAAAGTTGGATTTTGCCGTTACCGTCCTTAAGACCGACAAAACTTGCTTTACCCATAATTCTGCGGGCGATTATTCTACCTGCAATTTTAACCGATTTACCCTCAAATTCCTCGAAATTTGCCTTAATGTTGGCAGAGGTGTTATCAAAATCGAATTTAGTGATTTCGTAAGGGTTGTTGCCGGCTTCTTTCATAGCAGAAAGTTTTTCACGGCGCAGTCTTAAAATTTCGTTAAGATCCTGTTCCTTGGGTTGATTGTTTACATTCTTTTCAGACATTTTTACCGTTCCTTTTTTGTGGAGTTATTTTGAAATTTCAATTATTTTGAGTTTGAATTCACCGCCGGGTGCTTCAACAATTACCTCGTCGCCGAGTTTTTTGCCGAGAAGCGCTTTGCCTACAGGCGATTCGTCAGAAATCCTACCGGAGCGAGGGTCAGCCTCGGTAGAACCTACAACGCGGTATTCGGATTCGTCACCGTACTCTTCGTCAAGCACTTTAACCTTAACGCCAATAACTACGGTTTTTGCTTTACCCTTAACGTCTTCTATAATTTCAACATTTTTGAGCATTGCTTCAATTTCTACAATACGGGCTTCAATTTTTGCCTGCTCGTTTTTAGCGTCGTCATACTCGCTGTTTTCGGAAAGGTCACCGTAACCACGTGCAATTTTAATTTTTTCTGCAATATCAGCACGTCCTACAGTTTTAAGATGTTCGAGTTCATCTTGGAGTTTTTTTAGACCGTCGTCGGTGATTTTGATAGTTTTAGCCATGAAAATTACCTCTTTCAATTATTTTTAAAACTTAAAGGGGAATATCAAAATACATACAGTACATTATATAATTTTTCTTTACACTTGTCAAGGATTAACTTAAACTTGACAAACACACGTGCGGTAATATATTATATGTATAAGAAAATTAAATATTTTAGTATTTTAAGGAAACGGAGTAATTAATATGAAAAATAGAATTTTAGCGGTAACAATGATATTTGTGTTGTCATTTTGTTTATTGCTTACCGGTTGTAAAGGTAAGAGTGACAAAGGTGATAAAGACGCTCAGATTAAAGCGGATACTTTTATTAAGGTTAGTTCTGCCGAAGGTTCTGTAGGAGATACAGTTAAGGTTCCTGTTAAAATAAGCGGCAACCCCGGTATTATGGCTTTACTTATTGATTTTGGCTTTGATAATAAAACCCTTAAATATGTAGGTTACGAAAAGGGTGACGTGTTTAGCGATTATGACATATCCGAGGATGGCGGTAATTTGCGCCTTATGATTCTTGAAAACGAGGATGTAAAAGGTGACGGAACACTTTTGACATTGGAGTTTGAAATTTTGAATAACGATAATAAAGAAACCGAAATTAAAGCAATTATAGAATCAAACAGCATTTGCAATTATGACGAAGAATTAATTCTTACTGAGGGTAAGAACGGAAAGATTAAAATTAAATAAGAAATAATAGGTTAAAAAGCCTGTATATAAGCCGATTTTAGCGGTTTGTATACAGGCTTTTTTCTTTTTTTGAAAAAAATATAACTTTTTTTGAAAAAATACTTGATTTTTATGTAAACTACCTTTATAATACTAATTAAG
>JAZQHI010000122.1:0-11631 GCA_045540535.1 Acutalibacteraceae bacterium
TATATCCTGAGGCATATTCATCGGCACACGTCTGTGGTTAAAAGCAACCTTGGGAATATCCTCGTAAGTATAAAGGTCCCTGTATAAATTAGGATTTTCTACATCCTGCAAGGAATATTTATACATAGACTGTTCAAGCAAATTAGTCTTGTTAGAAAGTTCAAGCATTATATCACCTCTAGTATAATTGTATACAATTATACAAAATTTTCTGTATATTGTCAAGCGCATTTCTTTAATAAAAAAACGGCAAATTGCAACATTTATATTGTTTACACAGCGTATTATTTATGGTATATTAATAAATAATAAAACTTTTGAAAGATACGGTGATTTTAAGTGAAAAAGATATTATGTTTAGGGCTGATTCTTTTAATTCTGGCATCCTTTGTAGGTTGCAGTGCCAAAAATGATAACAGCACTCCTACAAATGCGAACGACAGTGCCGACGATTATTCATATTCAAAACTGAACGATTACGTTATTCTTAACCTTTATTTAGGGACCGATAAAACCCCCGAAATACCCGAAAAAATCGAGGGGTTACCCGTTAAAATAATAGGAACAGGTTGCTTTGCAGGCTCAAAGGTTGAGGTTGTTACTATTCCCGAAACGGTTACAGAAATCTGGGAAACGGCATTTTTAAACTGCCGCAACCTTAAAAGCATTACTTTAAATGAAAACATTACAAAAATCAATATCAAAACCTTTGAGGGTTGCGAAGCACTTGAAACAGTAGCCTTACCCGAAAATCTTGAGATTATTGAACATCACGCATTTTTAAATTGCAAAAATTTAAAAACAATAGAAATTCCTGCTACTGTTTCTAAAATTGATTATTACGCTTTTTACGATACAGGCCTTACCGAAGTTAACTTTTCAGGTGACGCACCAACCGAATGGGGAGAAAGTGTTTTCGGTCCCGATACCCAGAACTTAACCCTTTACCACCCTGCCGACGCTTACGGTTGGGATGACGAAAAATTTTCGGCTTACACCCTCAGCGCATCTAATAACTAATCAAAAAAATGCCGTAGGTTCTTTGAAACCTACGGCATTTTTTAATCTTTATCATCTAATATTTCCTGTATAATAAACTTGGGGCGTGCCTTAGTCTCAAGGTAAATTTTACCGATATATTCACCGATAACTCCAAGTGAAATCATAATAAGACCGCCTATAGCCCAAACCGAACATATAACACTTGCCCAACCTGCAACTGTAGCGCCCATTGCCACCCTTACAAAAGAATAAATTATCATAGCAATGCTTACAACAAAAATCAAAAATCCTATAGCGGCTATTATGCGCATAGGCTTTGCGCTGAGCGAAGTAATACCCTCTAATGCGAAAGAAAGCATTTTTCTTAGAGAATATTTACTTTTGCCTGCAAAGCGTTCCTCACGTTCGTAATAAACTTTATCGGATTTTAAACCTATCATCGGCACTATACCGCGCAGGAACAAATTGACCTCGTCAAACTGAAAAAGGGCATCAAGCGCACGTCTGGACATTAATCGGTAATCAGCGTGGTTATACACCGTATCCGAACCCATAAAACGAACGGTTTTATAGAAACCCTCGGCAGTTACCCTTTTAAACCAAGTGTCTTTTTCTCTGTTTGAACGAACGCCGTAAACTATATCAGAGCCCTCGTAATACTTTTGGAGCATTTCGTCAACCGCGCCGATATCGTCCTGCAAATCCGCATCCATCGAAACGGTTACATCGGCTTTTTCTTTAGCAACGCTAAGCCCCGCAAGCAGAGCATTCTGGTGACCGCGGTTTCGGCTTAAATTTACCCCCGAAAACCACTTTTCAGTTTTATAAAGTTCTTCAATTAATTGCCAGGTATTATCTTTTGAGCCGTCATTCACGAATAAAACGCGGCTTTTTTCACTTATTTTGCCCATATTTTCGAGCGTTTCCATTTTTTCTTTAAGGCGTTTTGCCGTTTCGGGTAAAACAGCCTCCTCGTTGTAGCAAGGCACTACAATATAAAGAATATTTTTCATTAAAAATCTCATTTCTTTTTAAGTTTCGGTTTAAATATTATACCAACTGTGCTAATTTTTGTCAACTTACTTGAGCCTACAACCGTTATCACACTAAGCCTTTATTTATATTATACGCAAAAAACAAAGGACTTTATTTATCGGAGGGTTTTTTTCCGGTTTCCCTTTTATAAGCGGAGGAAAAGTAGGCTTGACTGCTATATCCCAAACGCGCTGCCGTTTCGCCGACACCAATTCCGTTTTCCAACAAATTTCGGGCTGTTCTTATTTTAAGGGATATAAAATACCTGTGTACACCCATTTTAGCGTATTTATCAAAAATGCGCCCCAGTCCTGAGCGGCTTACTCCCAAAGCAAAAGCCAATTCGTTTACCGACAACGCTTCATTAATATGCTCGTGCATATAATCAACCGCTTTGCTGAAAAGCGTTGCATCGGTGGCAGTACTTATGTTACGGTCAGAAGCATCATCAGAAACAGAAATAATAAGTTGAATTATATATGTTGATATCATTTGAGCCAGCAGAGAATCATAATTCAAAAGTTTATAATAATTGAAGTGTTGGTTAACGAATACAACTTGGTTTTGAGAAGCGGCAGTTTTAAGGTATTTGATAAAAGACATCATAATATCTTCTTGAGCGCCGTTTAAACGGCATACCTTATTCGATAATTTTTCGCACAGCGTACCCTCAAGCGAAAAGGAAAATATAAATAGGGTGGCCCCTTGAGGAGAAGTGACAAAAAATTTATGAAGTTCTAACGGTTTGTGAAATATTATTTCTCCCGCAGAAAGTTCCAGAACACGATTGTCCGCCGTAACGCATATAGAACCGTTTTCCACATAAACACATTCCCAAAAATCATGAAATTCTCCCGCAAAATTATAATTGTGCTTAAAGTTTTGCTCAAAAATCGTATATATCCGAGTAATCCTTGCCTGTTCTTCTATCTTATGATATTGCCATTCCATAAAAAACTCCTTCTGGGTCAAAATCATATATTTTTGGTTCAATAACGCATAGATTTTTGTTATCGTATCAATTATAATGCATTTATATAAACTTGTAAAGGGGAATAACCGTGAAAAAACTTAAAGTTATAATTATAGGTGCAGGAAGTCGAGGACAAACATATTCTGACAATATGAAGAATTCTCCCGAAAAATTCGAGGTTGTGGCAGTGGCAGAACCTATCGACAATCGCCGCAACAAGATAAAAGAAGTTTGGGGCTTACCTGACAACCATTGTTTCACCGATTACACTCCGCTTTTAAGACTTGGTAAAATTGCTGATATAGCAGTAATAGCAACCATGGACCGTATACATTTTGAGCCTGCTATAAAGGCTATAGAACTGGGATATGATTTGTTGCTTGAAAAACCGATTGCTCCAACACCTGAGGAATGTACTGCAATAACAAAAGCCGCGAATGAAAAAGGCGTAAAAGTGCTTATTTGCACCGTTTTAAGATATACAAATGTTTTCAATTCGGTAAAATCAGTTATAGATTCGGGCAAACTTGGTAACATAATGTCGGTGAATCATGAGGAATGTGTAGGAAATCTTCATCAAACCCATAGTTTTGTAAGAGGAAACTGGGGTAACGAAGAAAAAAGTTCAAATATGTTACTTCAAAAATCCTGCCATGATTTAGATATTTTGCAATGGCTATTAGGCAAAAAATGTAAGCAGATACAATCCTTCGGCTGCCGCTCATTTTTTGTAAATGAAAATGCGCCTGCGGGTGCGCCGGATTACTGTATTGAAGGCTGTCCCATTGGGGATACCTGCCCATATAATGCCGTAAAGGTATATTTTGAGAATAAAAATAATTACTGGTTCAGATCAACCGCCACGCGTGAAGTAGCGCCAACTGATGCGGACGTTATGCGGGCAATAACCGAAACACAGTACGGAAAGTGTGTTTACAAGTGCGATAATAATGTTGTTGACCATCAAACCGTAAATATGCTTTTTGAGGACGATATCACCGTAACTTTCAGTATGAATGCTTTTAACAAAGGCGGTCGCTTTTTGCATATAATGGGAACTAAGGGCGAACTGCATGCCTCGCTTGATAACAATGCGCCAATCACTGTTTTTGATTTTGCAACAAAGCAGGCAGAACAAATCTCTGCTACAGGTAAGGATGGTATAACAGGTGGTCACGGCGGCGGCGATTCGGGTATAATATACGCGCTTTATGATTATATTCTGGATCAGTATGCCGGCAACAGTGTCCCTACCATGACTGAATCTTTATATAATCATATGCTTGTATTTGCGGCAGAGGAATCCAGAAAGCACAGCCGAGTTGTAGATGTAGATGAATATATAAAAAGCATCCATTAAATAATACCTTAAAATAAAAGAGGAACTTTGATTTAATCAAAGTTCCTCTTTTAATATATCGTTTATTTACTGTCCGCATAATCGCAAGCGGCAAGTGCGGCAACTGCGCCGTCACCTGCGGCAGTTATTACCTGACGGATAGTTTTAGTTCTGCAGTCACCTGCAACAAAAATACCGTCCGCACTGGTTTTGCAGAATTCATCTGCTATAATATAACCGCGTTCATCAAGTTTAACCAAATCTTTAAATATCTCATTCTGGGGCACAAGACCTATCGCTACAAACATCCCGTCAAGTTTAAGGGTTTCCACCTTGCCCGAAACGGAATTTTTAATCTCTATTCCCTCAAGTTCGGTATCCCCTAAAATCTTTTCAACCGTGCTTGAAAGAATAATTTCTACATTTGCCTTTTTGCTTAGTTTGTCGCTAAGTTTTTTCTCGCCCGTTAAAACTTCAAGATTTTGTACTACATAAACCTTTTTAGCCAACTCCGACAGCAAAATTGCTTCCTGCAAAGCGGAATTTCCGCCACCGATTACGGCAACCGTTTTATTTTCGTAAAAAGCACCGTCACAAACAGCGCAGAAAGAAATTCCTTCGCCGATAAGATTTTCTTCGTTTTCTAGCCCTAAAAGGCGGTGCTTTGCACCCGTAGCAATAATAACCGATTTAGCGGTAAACTCGCCCGAATCGGTAACAACGGTTTTTATGTCGCCATCCTTAATTTCAAGCACTTCGGCACATTCAACCTCAGCATCTTGCGCCAAAACCTGCTCAACTAATTTTTCGGCAAATTCATTGCCTGTAACCGCCGCAAAACCGGGGATATTTTCAACCTTTGGTGAAAAGGTAATCTGACCGCCGAAACTGCCCTTTTCAATAATTAAAACCTTTTTATTTGCCCTGCAAGCATACAGGGCGGCGACGAGCCCCGCAGGACCGCCGCCGACTATTATAATATCAAACATATCTATAATTCCTGTTTTTAAAATTTAGGCTGACGAGAGTTGAACACATTACGGTTTCGCTCGCCGCCTTTTACTGCCTTGCTTGCGCTTATTCTTGTAAGGCGTCAGCCTTACTGCAAATTTCACGCTTCGCCTTTCAAAAAAGGCGACTGAGAGAAACTCTTCGACCTGACGGATAAGAGATTTTTTGTTCCGATGAAGTCGAAGAACGCAGCAATACTAACGTATTGCAAGTGATAAGACAAGTTCGGGCGAAAAATTAATATTTGTCAGGCGTGACGGGTTCGACTCTCGTCAGCCTATACGTTAAGCATCTTTTTAATATCAGAAACGCCTGCAAACTTAGAAACCTGACCGTCCTTTACAACTACCAATGTGGGTGCCTGTTTTACACCGAATTCGGTAGCCATATCAGCGTGCTCGTTAGCGAGCAACTTTTCGTAAGCCACGCCTGCTTTATCAAGAATAGAGCAAGCAATCTTACAGTTGGGGCAGGTAGCGGTTGTGAAAAGATAAGTGCCGTCATTAGCATTTGAAACCTCTTCACAAGCACAAGTTTCTTCCTTTACGCCGTTGCGGGTAAGTTTAGAACCTGCAATATCGTAAACCTTACGCTCTTTATATTCCTGAGCCTTACCGTCATTCCAGTTCTGTACAGGACGGTAGTAACCTGTAATTCGGCTGTAAACCTCAGTCTTTTCGCCGCATTCAGGGCAAACATACTGCTCGCCTGTGAGATAACCGTGATTCTTACATACAGAATATGTAGGTGACAAGGTGTAATAAGGTAATTTGTAGTTTTCGGCAATCTTTCTGATAAGGTTTGCCGCTGCTTTCCAATCGGGAAGTTTTTCACCGAGGAATGCGTGGAATACTGTACCCGAAGTATAAAGTGTCTGAAGTTCATCCTGAACATCAAGCGCGGTGAAGATATCCTCGGTGTAACCAACGGGTAAGTGAGAACTGTTGGTATAATAAGGAGTTTCGCCCTCGCCTCTGCCTGCAGTGATGATATCGGGATAGTGCTTTAAGTCGTGCTTTGCAAGACGGTAAGCCGTAGACTCTGCAGGAGTGGCCTCAAGGTTATAAAGGTCGCCGTACTCAACCTGATAGTCAGAAAGTCTTTCACGCATGTGGTTAAGAACGTCCTTGGTAAATGCTTGAGTTTTCTCATTTGTAAGGTCGGCTTTAAGCCATTTTGCATTAAGACCAACTTCGTTCATACCAACAAGACCGATGGTTGAGAAGTGGTTATTAAATGTACCGAGATATCTCTTAGTGTAAGGATAAAGACCCGCGTCTAAAAGTTTTGTAATTACTGTACGCTTAACCTTAAGTGAGCGAGCAGAAATATCCATAAGTTTATCAAGTCTTTTATAGAAATCTTCCTCGTCCTTAGCAAGATATGCGATACGCGGCATATTGATTGTAACAACACCTACAGAACCTGTAGATTCGCCGCTACCGAAGAAACCGCCCGGCTTTTTGCGGAGTTCACGCAAATCAAGACGAAGTCTGCAGCACATTGAACGAACGTCACTGGGTTCCATATCAGAGTTGATATAGTTAGAGAAATAAGGTGTACCGTATTTTGAAGTCATTTCAAAGAGTAAACGGTTATTCTCTGTATCAGACCAGTCAAAATCACGGGTGATTGAATATGTAGGAATAGGATACTGGAATCCGCGGCCGTTAGCGTCACCCTCAATCATAATTTCGATAAAGGCTTTGTTAACCATATCCATTTCTTTTTGACAGTCTTTATACTTAAAGTCAACCTCTTTACCGCCGATAATGCAGTTGAGTTCTGCCAAATCGTTAGGAACTACCCAGTCAAGTGTAATATTTGTAAAGGGCGACTGTGTACCCCAGCGTGACGGTGTGTTAACGCCGTAAATAAAGGATTCTATGCACTTTTTAACCTGTGTATATGTAAGGTTATCAATTTTAACAAAGGGCGCAAGATATGTATCGAATGAAGAGAATGCCTGTGCGCCTGCCCATTCGTTTTGCATAATTCCAAGGAAGTTAACCATCTGGTTGCAAAGACTTGACAAATGTCTTGCAGGGGCAGAGGTGATTTTACCCGAAACGCCGCCAAGACCCTCTTGAATGAGTTGCTTTAATGACCAACCTGCGCAATAACCTGTAAGCATAGAAAGGTCGTGAATGTGGATATCTGCATTGCGGTGAGCACTGCCGATTTCGTCATCATAAATCTCAGATAACCAGTAGTTAGCGGTAACTGCGCCCGAGTTTGAAAGAATAAGACCGCCTACCGAATATGTAACGGTTGAATTTTCCTTAACACGCCAGTCGTTAACATTAAGGTAGTTATCAATAATAGCCTTGTAGTCAACCATAGTAGCGGTAAGGTTACGGATTTTTTCACGTTGACGGCGGTAGATGATGTATGCCTTAGCAACATCGTCATAGCCTGCCTTAATAAGTACAGATTCAACGCTATCCTGAATGTCTTCAACGGCTATTGCCTGATTTTCAATTTTGGGCTCGAATTCCGCAGTTACTTTAAGGGCCAAAAAGTCAATTATATTAGAATTGTACTGCTTATTGCAGGCTTCAAACGCCTGAGTGATAGCCGAACTGATTTTGTTAAGATCAAAGGAGGCTATCTTCCCATCTCTTTTAACAACATTATACATCTTTACTCTCTCCGTTTTTCCTTTTATATTATTTTCCTTTAGTGTGCGGATACCATTATAATGCATATATTGTGTAAAGTCAACCCCTAATTTTACTATATCTTGTGTTTTTTAATCGTAATTTCGAATTTTTGCCTTCAAACCCTTTATTGATGCGGTTTTGAGCATTTCTTGGAGTTTTTCTTTTTTTACAGGAAACTGTTTTTCTTCAATAATATCGCCCGAATCGGTGAAATTCTGGATGAAATATTTATCCGCGCCACCTATCCAATCGGCAATTTTTTCTATATCTTCTATTTCGTGCAGTCCATCGGTTACAGTGGTTCGGAATTCGAAAGCGACCTTACTTGACAGCAAAAATTCAACGCTTTTTTCAATATCTGCCATATTCAAATTATTAATACCTGCTGTAAGGGCATATTTTTCCTTAGAGTTTTTAATATCCATAGCGACATAGTCAACCAACCCCGAATTTACAAGGTCTATAAGTTTTTGTGGGCTACTGCCGTTAGTATCAAGTTTTACCGCATACCCTAAATTTTTTACTTTCTCAATAAATTCTTTGATATCGGGTTGCAAAAGCGGTTCTCCCCCCGAAATACAAACCCCCTCAATCAAGCCTTTGCGCTTTTCAAGGTAGGAAAAAACTTCTTCCTCGCTTACGTTGTACGAATTATCAATATGTGTCACAAGTGACGCGTTGTGACAAAAAGGGCAACGGAAATTACAGCCTGCCGTAAAAACAATACAGGCGGTTTTTTCGGGAAAATCAAGTAAAGTTAGTTTTTGAAATCCGTTTATCTGCATAATTTACTCCTATATATATTAATATGGTTCAACAAAATATTCTTCTTCACTCAGCAGTTTTTCTCTGCCTTTTTCCCACATTTCATTAGCGGGTATAAGCCAACATTCCGCCTCTAACACCTTGCCGTGCGGAATATCCATAATATTTGCCAACCTCTCATAACGTTGCGCCATTTTAGTTTCCCCGAAATTGTGGCAACGGTAACTTTGGCGGTATTCCTTGCCGTTTTCGTCAATCAGCGTGAATTCAGTTTTATCCTTTGTCAGCACATACCAAGGCTCTGCCGTTTCTTCAACACCATGCATTGAAGTATTAGGTCTTAATGTGCATCCAAGCATTAGTACCTTGCCGTTATATTTTCTTAAAAGCGAAAAGGGCGAATTTGCACCTACGGGAGTATCGGTATCAAGGTGGCGGCCTAAAATTTCCTTTGCATTTTTACCTATTCCGCAAACCGAATGGGTCGGATGCAAACTGCGGATAACCCCCTCGCGCTTTCTAAAGTATTCACTTATAGCACCTATGCAAGACGGCGTGTTCTTTACATCAAAAACAGGGTTCTCGCGGTTTACTGTCATATAAGAAAGGCAGGGCACCAACAAAGTGCCGTTTTTAAGCACCGATAAAAGCGTATCAATAACCGTTTCGGCTCCCCCTTCAACAAACCCTAAGGAAGAAAGCGAACTGTGCATTAAAACGGTGTCGTCATCACGTATTCCTAAATTAATAAAATCCTGTTTCATTTTTTCGTTTATCATAAATCTTTCCTCCGTTTTCGGTATTCTCTCGGCGATAACCCTGTTTTGCTTTTAAATATGTTAGAAAAATAATTCGAGTCACCGTATCCTACCGAATAGGCAATTTCCGTAACGGTAAGTTCGGAGTTACTCAGCAAAAGTTTTGCATCTTCTATTCTGAGTTCGGTTAAATACTCGCGGATAGTTTTGCCCGTACTCTTGCAAAACCTGTGGCTTATATACGACCTACTGCACCCAAAATGGTTGCATATATCGTCCACCGTGATATTACGGGTGTGGTGCTGTTTTAAAAACCTTATAACCTTATCGGTAAATTTTTCCTTTAAACCCTCGTTATTTTCGGTTTTAATATACGCCAGTTCCAGCATTTCGCAAAGCGGATTAATAACCGTATCTATATAACTTTTTGGCGGCATTTCGTCCTGCAAAGAAGCGTAAACCGCTTTCAGTTTATTTTTTGAAAGCATATATTTTTTAGAAACACTGTTTATATATTCATCGCCATTTTCTGTTTTGTAACCGCTCACGCACAAAAATCCCATTATTTTGTCGCCGTTTTTTATCGGGTAAACAAATTCGCGCACCCCTGCATAGCAAACACCGCAAAAGGCACCGTTTTCGAGTTTTTCAACAATTTTTCTTTGCTTTAAAATGCAATGGTTCTGCGCCTCGCTACAGGTTTTAACATAAACACAATAAGGATTATCGTGAATATTAAAGGATATAAGTTCGCTCGGCAGTATAATACTGTCATTGCCGTTCGGGTGCAAAGTTACCGATATTTTAAGTTCGCGCTTTAAAAAAAGAATATAGTTTTTAATTTTACTAAGGTCGTACATAAGAAGTCCCCCGAGCACATAAACACATTGTTTTTGCCTAAAAATATAGGTTTTATACACGAAAAATATGCTATCATACAAATAGTAACACACCAAAAAGGAGCGTGTCAATATGAAAATCAGTATAGATGCAAAAAATATGGGCGATTTTGACGTTATTGTAGTAGGCTCGGGTCCGTCGGGCGTAGCCGCCGCAATAACCGCGGGACGTCAGGGCGCTAAAACCCTTTTAATAGAGTCGTTAGGGCGTGTGGGCGGAATTTCCACATCAGGACTTATGAGCCATTTTACAGGCTCTGTCGGAAATAAACTTTACCGTGAAATTTTAGAACGCGCGGCAGAAAAAAATCAGTTTGCAAGGGGCGAAATAACCACCGCTATCGACCCCGAATTCCTGACCCTTACTTATATAGAAATGTTGGAAGAAGCAAAGGTTCACACCCTGCTTTACACCACCCTTTGCGATGTTATTGTGGAAAATAGCAACGTTACGGGAATAGTAATTTTTAATAAGGGCGGTTTTTTCACCGCTCACGCTAAAATTGTAATTGATGCCAGCGGTGACGGTGACGTTGCTTTTAAAAGCGGCGCCGAATTTACCTTAGGTCGCGAATCTGACAATAAAATGCAACCTGCTACCCTTATGTTTAAAGTTGGCGGCGTTGATATGGAAAAGGCGGTTTTCCCTGGCTCTTTTGAAACCTTAGTCGATACCGAAAAGGGCGAACTTCAGGCTCTTGCCCGTAAAATACTGCCCCACCCTGCAGGTCATGTTTTGCTTTATAAATCCACCATACCGGGAATTGTAACCTGTAATATGACCAACGTCACCGATATTGACGGCACAAACGCCGCCGACCTTACCCGTGCCGAAACCGAGGCGCGCCGCCAGATTCCTGCTATTCTTGAATTTTTACGCGAGTATGTGCCGGGTTATGAAAACTGCTATATTATAAGCAGCGCTTCACTTATCGGTATCCGCGAAACCCGACACTTTAAGGGTCTTAAAACCTTGACTGCTGATGACGTTAAAAACGCGGTGCAACACCCCGATTTTGTTGTGTACGACGCCCATTTTGATTTTGATGTTCACAATTTAACGGGCGCCGGTCTTGACGAAACGGGTTGCCAGAAACATTTCACGCAGAAAAAAGGCTACACTATCCCTTACGGCGCATTAGTGCCAAAAGAAATAGACGGGCTTTTACTTTGCGGCAGAAATATT
>JAZQHI010000123.1:0-13743 GCA_045540535.1 Acutalibacteraceae bacterium
GGTCTTCACCAAGCGATTGAAGCCAAGGAAGGCGTTAAGGTTGCAAAAGAATCCAAAACACTGGCAACAATTACTTTCCAGAATTTCTTCCGTCTTTATAACAAACTTTCGGGTATGACAGGTACTGCTATGACCGAAGAAACCGAATTCCAAGAGATTTATAAACTCGATGTAATCGAAATACCCACAAACAAACCCCTCGCCCGTATAGACGAAAACGATGTCGTTTACAAAACAGAAAAGGCAAAATTTTACGCTGTAATTGATAAAATTGTTCAGTGCCATCAAAAAGGTCAACCTGTGCTTGTTGGTACAGTTACGATTGAAAAATCGGAACTTTTATCGGCTATGCTCAAAAAACGCGGTATTAAGCATAATGTTCTTAACGCTAAGCACCACGAAAAAGAGGCAGAAATCATAGCGCAGGCAGGTAAACTCGGTGCGGTTACCATTGCTACAAATATGGCAGGTAGAGGTACCGATATTATGCTTGGCGGTAATGCCGAATACCTTGCAAAAGCGGCACTTCGCCATGATGGATTAAGCGAAGAAATGATAACCGAAGCCACAGGCTTTGCCGATACTGATGATACCGATATCATAAATGCACGTGAGCAATATAAACAGTATTACGATAAATTCAAGGCTGAAATCGCACCCGAAGCCGAAGAGGTAAGGAATGCAGGCGGTCTTGCAATTATTGGTACAGAACGCCACGATTCACGCCGAATTGATAACCAGTTGCGCGGACGTGCCGGACGTCAGGGTGACCCAGGTAACACACAATTTTTCATATCCCTTGAAGACGACCTTATGCGCCTTTTCGGTGGTGAACGCATTACCACCCTTATGAATACGCTGAAGGTTGAAGAGAATACTCCTCTTGAAAGCGGTATGCTTTCTAAAACTATAGAGGGCGCTCAGAAGAAGAAAGAGGGTATGAACTTCGCTATACGTAAGAACGTGCTTCAGTATGACGATGTTATGAATAAACAACGTGAAATCATTTACTCACAACGTAATAAAGTACTTAACGGTGATGATATTACCGCAACCGTACAGAAAATGATTGATGACACGATTGACTCCTACTGCTCAATTTACCTTAGCGACAGTATTCACGATAATTGGGAACTTGACGCTTTGCACAAGCAGTTGGGCGGATGGATAACCACAGCCGAGGACTTCGATTTTACTCCTGAAGAATTGGGTAACACTTCAAAAGAAGAAATTGCTGAGGATTTAAAGGCGAAAGCCCGTGAAATTTACGCCGCGCGTGAAGCCGAATACGGTAGTGAGGTTATGCGCGAGATGGAACGTGTAATGCTTTTAAGAAGTGTTGACACCAACTGGATGGACCATATAGACGCTATGGACCAACTCCGCCAAGGAATTGGGCTCAGAGCATACGGTCAGCACGACCCCGTTGTTGAATACCGTAATGACAGTTACGATATGTTCGAGGGTATGACCAACGCTATCCGCGAACAAACCGCCAAACTTGTAATGACGGTAAGAATTCGCAAAAATGAAGAGGTTAAGCGCGAAAAAGTAGCCGAGGAAACTTCAGCAGGAGATAATAAACCGCTTACTGTAAAAGGTAAGGGTGCTGTAGGTAAAAACGCGCTTTGTCCCTGCGGCAGCGGTAAAAAATACAAACGTTGTTGCGGAAAAGACATTGATTAAGAGGTGTTACTTTGAAAAAGGTATTGCTTCACTGTTGTTGCGCGCCGTGTTCGGTTTCCTGTATAGAACCGTTAAGAAATGAGGGTATTGAACCCGTAGCATATTGGTACAACCCGAATATTCACCCTTTTAAAGAGTATGAGGCACGCAGAGATTGTCTTATAGACTATTTAGAAAAACAAAATGTACGGCTTATTGTTTCGGAAAATTACGGGCTAAAAGAATTTGTGCAAAATGTTGCAGAGGATATAAGCGGACGTTGCCGCTACTGTTACGAACACCGCTTAGAACAAACGGCAAAATTCGCCGCCGAAAACGGTTTTGATGCCTTTACCTCTACCCTGTTTGCGAGCCTTTATCAAAATCACGAAATGATGATAGACGCCGCGAATAAATATGCCGAAAAATACGGTGTGGAATTTCTTTACCGTGATTTTCGCCCCAATTTCAGAGCGGGCAACCAAAAAGCGCGCGAACAAGGACTTTATATGCAAAAGTATTGCGGTTGCATTTTTTCAGAAGAGGACCGCTACCAAAAACAAATAACCCGCGATAAAGAAAAATTCAGCATATAGCAAAAAGCAGTTACTGAAAATCAGTAACTGCTTTTTATATAACTTCAAAAATGGTTTGAACTGCAAAACTGCCTGTGGCTTTGTTGCAGGTATTGATTATGTATCTCTGGTTTTTTACGGCATAGTCAATCGTGTTACGAGTGCCGCCTGCCTTACCGTCATACCAAGTGAGAACCGCGTCCGAATTATCAACCATATAAACATTGCGGTTTTGGTAGCAATTCTGATGATATTGCTCTGCTAGAACAATTTTTTCGTCACACAAATCCAAAACGTTGTTAAACCGCTTTTTCCAAAAGGAAGTAAAATATTCCGCCTGATCCAAAAAGGGTAGTACACAAATAAGTTTAATATCCGAATACCCGTATGCTCTTTTAACCGTTAGCACTAATTCCGCCGCGATTATATCAAAACCCATTGCCATACCGCTATAAAAAACACGGCATCCGCTACTGACGAGGCTCAAAATTTCCTCAATCAAGGCGTTTTCGAACTTTTTATAATCGGCATCTTCTTTATTAAGACTAAACGGAAACTTAGCAGGGCGATAACCCGTAAAACAACATTTTTTTATACCCTCATAAAATTTAGTTTCCAATTTAATCACCGCCTTTTTAACTTAAAATCCGAAATTACACTCACATTATACAGAACATTTGTTTTGTTGTCAAGCGTACTTTTGCACAAAAAACGGCTTTAGCATTTTGCTAAAGCCGTTTCTATTTAAAGAATTATAGATTCTCCGCTCATTTCCTGGGGCTTTGAAAGACCCAAAAGTTTAATAATTGTAGGCGAAATATCACAAAGTTTGCCGCCCTCACGAAGACTGCAATCCTTACCTATTACCGAGAACGGAACAGGGTTGGTTGTGTGAGCAGTAAAGGGTGAACCATCAGTATCAATCATACGGTCAGCGTTACCGTGGTCAGCAGTAAGAAGCATTACACCGCCCATTTTAAGCACGCTGTCCTCTACCCTGCCAACGCAGGTATCAACCGTTTCAACCGCCTTAACTGCGGCATCAAAAAATCCGGTATGACCTACCATATCGCAGTTTGCGAAATTAAGGATAACAACATCGTACTTACCTGTTTCAATGGCTTCACAAACCATATCGCATACCTCATTAGCGCTCATTTCAGGCTGTAGGTCATAGGTAGCAACTTTGGGTGAATTAACAAGTATTCTGTCCTCACCCTCAAACATAACTTCACGTCCACCGTTAAAGAAGAATGTTACGTGAGCATATTTTTCGGTTTCAGCAATACGAAGTTGAGTCATTTTATTCTTAGCAAGATACTCGCCCAAAGTATTTTCAAGGGTTTGCGGCTTAAACGCAACCTCAACATTAGGCATTGAAGCATCGTACTGAGTAAAGCAAACATAATAAACCTTTTGTCTGCCTCCAACACGAGTGAAACCTGCAAAATCATCATCAACAAAGGTACGGGTGATTTCTCTTGCTCTGTCAGGACGGAAATTGAAGAATATCACGCTGTCGCCCGTTTTAATACGCTCGGTATCAGCAATTACTGTAGGAAGTACGAATTCGTCGGTAATGTATTTACCTTCCTCATCAATCTTGGTATAAGATTCTCTTACAGCCGCAGCGGCATCGGTAGCCTGAACGCCCTCGCTGTAAACAAGAGCCGCATAAGCCTTTCCAACTCTTTCCCAACGGTTGTCACGGTCCATACCGTAAAATCTACCCATAACAGTTGCAATTTTACCGCAACCGATTTCTTCAAGTTTTGCATTAAGCGCGTCAATAAAATCTGCCGCACTTGAGGGGGGAACATCGCGTCCGTCAAGAAGCGCGTGTATATAAACCTTTTTAAGACTGTTTCTTTTAGCCAACTCAACCAAAGCATAAAGATGCTCGTTATGGCTATGAACACCGCCGTCAGATAAAAGACCCATAAGGTGAAGCGCGCTGTCATTCTTTTTGCAGTTATCAATCGCATTTAAAAATGCGGTGTTGTTAAAGAAATCGCCATCCTTAATAGACTTTGTAATTCTTGTAAGTTCTTGATAAACAACACGTCCCGCACCTATATTGGTGTGACCAACTTCGCTGTTACCCATCTGACCGTCAGGCAGACCTACATCCATACCTGAAGCACCGATTTTGGTTGTAGGACAGGTTTCAAAAATTTTATCAAGTCGGGGGGTTTTAGCGGCTTCAATAGCATTAACATCCTTTTCATCGTTAAAGCCAAAGCCGTCCATAATAGTTAAAACTATAGGTTTTTTCATATTTCTTCTCCTAAGAGTGAATTATTAAATAGTAATATTTTTGTACTTTTCGCGGTCGCGGTCATCAATTTCGCGCAACACTCTGCACGGAACGCCAACCGCAACAACATTTTCGGGGATATCCCTTGTTACAACACTGCCGGCACCTATTACCGAATTATCCCCTACAGTAACACCGGGAACAATTGTAACACCGGCACCTATCCAACAATTTTTGCCGATTTTAACGGGCAAATTGTATTGATACCCTTTTTCGCGAAGTTCGGGCGAAATCGGGTGCGCTGCAGCGGCAATAGTAACATTAGGGCCTATCATAGTTTTATCACCCACATAAATATGGGTATCGTCAACTAAAGTAAGGTTAAAATTAGCATAAACGCCCGAGCCAAAATGAACATGACGTCCGCCCCAATTAGTACGCAAAGGCGGTTCGATATAACAGTTTTCACCAATCTCGGCAAACATTTCTTTTAGCATTTCGTTGCGCTTAGAAAGTTCACTGGGTCTGGTATTATTAAAATCATAGAGCCTATCAAGACATTTTAACTGCTCGGTCATTAGTTCTTCACCCATGGGCAAATAAATTTCCCCAGAATGAAGTTTTTCAAACTCACTCATAATATTATTTGCTTGCAGCCTTAACTATTACAGAGAAATCCTCGGCTTTAAGGGAAGCACCGCCGATAAGACCGCCGTCAACGTTAACCTTTGCAACGAGTTCGTCAGCATTTTTAGCGTTCATAGAACCGCCGTACTGAATAGTAACGGTTTCGGCTACATCTTTGCCGTAAACTTCTGCGATAGCATCGCGTACATAGCCGTTACCCTCGTCTGCCTGATCAGCGGTAGCGGTAACGCCTGTGCCGATAGCCCAAACGGGTTCGTAAGCCACGATAATGTTCTTTAACTGTTCTTTAGAAACATTGGTAAGAGCCATCTTCGTCTGGTACTTGAGTAATGTTTCGGTATAACCAAGGTTTCTTTGCTCAAGTGTTTCACCAACGCAAACAATAGCGGTAAGACCTGCATTTACTGCAGCAAGTGTACGAAGATTAACAGTCTGGTCGGTTTCGCCGAAGTACTGTCTTCTCTCACTGTGCCCTACTACTACGTACTTAACGCCGGATTCTACAAGCATTTGAGCCGAGATTTCGCCTGTGTAAGCACCCGAAGCCTCAAAGTGAACATTTTCAGCACCGATTTCAATGTTGCTACCCTCAGCAGCAGCAACTGCGGCAGGAATGTCAACATAAGGAACGCAAAGAACTACCTTACAATCAGCACCTGCTACGAGGGGCTTCATTTCGTTTATAAGTGCGGTGGTGTCAGCGGGGGTTTTGTTCATTTTCCAGTTACCTGCGATAACTGCATTTCTTGTTTGTTTATTCATTTTTATTACTCCTTTTACACAAATGTAGGGAGCGCCGCAATTACGGCGTTCCCTGCAAATTATTAATTACTTATCGTTAAGAGCGGCAATACCGGGAAGTTCCTTACCCTCAAGGAATTCAAGTGAAGCGCCGCCGCCTGTAGAAATGTGGGTCATCTTGTCGCCGTAACCCATTGTGTTAACAGCCGCTGCAGAGTCGCCGCCGCCGATAACGGTAATAGCATCGGTATTAGCAAGGCTTTCTGCTACTGCCATTGTACCCTTTGCGAGTACGGGGTTTTCAAACACGCCCATAGGTCCGTTCCAAACAACAGTCTTTGCGTTCTTAACCTCTTCTGCATAAAGAGCAGCAGTCTTGGTTCCGATATCAAGACTCATATAGTCTGCAGGAATCTTGTCCGCATCAACAACAGTTACATCGATAGGAGCATCGATAGGATCGGGGAAGTCTTTAGCGATTGTGCAGTCGATAGGAAGAAGAATCTTAACGCCCTTTTCCTCTGCCTTAGCCATCATTTCACGGCAGTAGTCAATCTTGCTTTCATCTATAAGTGAAGTACCAACACCGTAGCCCTTAGCAGCAAGGAATGTATAAGCCATACCGCCGCCGATTATAAGAGTATCAGCCTTAGTAAGAAGGTTTTCAATAACAGGAAGTTTGCTGTCAACCTTAGCGCCGCCTAAAATGCAAACGAAAGGACGAACGGGGGTTTCAACAGCGTTGCCGAGATACTTAAGTTCTTTACCGATAAGGTAACCAGCAACGGCTTCCTTAACGTGAGATACAACACCTACGGTTGAGCAGTGTGCTCTGTGAGCGGTACCGAAAGCATCATTAACAAATATATCAGCCAAAGAACCGAGTTCAGCCGAGAATGCTTCGCCGTTCTTGGTTTCTTCTGCGCGGTAGCGGGTGTTCTGAAGAAGTACAACATCGCCGTCTTTCATAGCGTCAACCGCAGCCTTGGCATTTTCGCCTACAACATTATCGTCTGCTGCGAAAACAACCTCTTTACCGAGTTTATCAGAAAGACACTTTGCAACAGGTGCTAAAGAAAGTTCGGGCTTAGGTTCACCCTTGGGTTTACCAAGGTGAGAGCAAAGAATAACCTTACCGCCGTCAGCAATAAGTTTCTTGATTGTGGGTAAAGCCGCATTGATACGGTTTTCATCAGTAATAACACCGTTTTTAAGCGGTACATTGAAGTCACAACGAACAAGAACCTTCTGGCCTTTTACGTTAATGTCATCAACTGTTTTTTTGTTAAGAGCGTTCATTAGAATACTTCCTTTCAAAAAATATATACATTGTTAAAATTTTACCATTATTATTTTACCACAATTTTGCAGTTTTTCAACATAAATTTTAATATTTAATGTAGAATTTATTCGGTATCTTCCCAACGGTAATTATGCAATTGACCGAAATTTTGAAGTTTAGGGTAATTCCACTGCCTGAGGGTTTCGTAAACCGCTATTGCAACCGAGTTTGAAAGGTTAAGACTTCTGATTTCGGATTGCATTGGAATTCTTACGCATCTGTCAGGATTTTCAAGCAAAAGTTCTTCGGGAAGACCCTTTGTTTCCTTGCCGAAAAGCAAAAAGCACTTATCGGGGTAAGAAACTCCCGAATGAACGTGACGCGCCTTAGTTGTAAAAAAGAAAAATTCACCTTTATTTTTCTCAAAAAACTCATTAATATCTTTATAATAAGTTATATCAAGATATTGCCAGTAATCAAGACCTGCACGCTTTAATTTTTTATCGTCAATAGTAAAGCCCATAGGCCCTACAAGATGAAGTCTTGCACCCGTTGCGGCACAAGTACGCGCTACGTTACCCGTATTTTGAGGTATTTCGGGTTCTACCATTACTATATTAATTTCCAAAATTATCACCTAAAATATTTTATTACAACTAAAAATACTTGTCAAGTAGGGGTTTTAGTTATATAATAAGAATAACTAATTTTAGGAGATTTGAAAATGAAAATGTATGATGGTGTTTTACAGCGTGTAAGACAAATTGAAGAAAAAAACGGAATAAGATATGTAACGACACAAGGCAAACTTTATAAAGCACTTAGTATTATTTTAATAATTGCACTGATTTACACTCTAGTTATAAACTTATTCTGTATTTTAGGCGGTGCACTTAAAATAAGCAGTCTTTACGATATTACCGTTGCTACTATTGAGGGCAAAAGTTATAACGAGGTTGAATATTGGGAATATCAGGGACTGGATGCCGACAAACTTGAAAATAATATTGTAAACGCTAACAAAGGTCTTATGCTTAATGCAGGAATAAGCGGCGCTATACTTATTTTAGGATTTATCTTAAACCGCGTAAAACTTTATATCAGTGGCGGCGTTTTAATGCTGCTTAGTTCTGTGTATCAGGTATTTTACTTTATGCACAATCTTACCGACTCGGGCGGAGTTGTAGGTCTTAGCCCAAAATTTTATTGGCGGCATTTAATACCGCTGGCACTAATTGCCATTTCTATTGTGTGGATTACCGTAATCGCTGTAAGAGCAAAGGTAAAACTTAAAAGGCAGTATAAAAAAGTTACAGAAAACCTTTTTAATATGTTTAATGTTGAACTTACCGACGGCGAGTTTTTGTCCGACGAGCAATGGGACGAATTTTTAAAGGTTTACGACCCTGCTGTTAACTATAAAAAACAGTTTGTTACCGCAAAGAACACCGATGAAGACTAACCGCGAACTTAAAATTATAGCGAAAATCAAAACCGATTTCCCCACAAAATTCGGTATTCCCCGTCAAAGCGGTTTAATACCCGAACTTCGCGGCAAGATTATATTTGAACCCCCTTACCGCAATCCCGAAGCACTAAGGGGAATTGAGGGATTTTCGCATTTATGGCTTTTGTGGGAATTTTCGGAATCGGTTTGTGATAACTGGTCGCCCACAGTCCGCCCACCACGGCTTGGCGGCAATAAACGGGTTGGCGTTTTTGCCACCCGCTCCCCTTTCAGACCCAACCCTATAGGTCTTTCTTCTGTAAAACTTGAAAGAATTATAGACGATGCAAACCTTGGCACCGTACTTGAAATATCTGGCGCAGATTTAATGGACGGCACGCCTATATACGATATTAAACCTTATATTGCCTATACCGATTCTCACGCAGAGGCTCTCGGCGGATTTTCCGAAAACGTTTTTGAAAACACTTTAACGGTTGATTTTCCAAACAGTCTTAAAGAACTACTCCCGAAAGTTACTGCAAGCGCCCTTTTAAAAATTCTTGAAAGTGACCCAAGACCTGCCTACAAGGCTGACGGGGACAGAATTTACAGTTTTGAATTTTCGGATTACAACATTAAATTTTCGGTTAATGATAATATATTAACCGTTCATTCACTGGAAAAATTAGCCGCGGCAGAATAAAAAACTGCCACGGCTAGTTAATTATCAATTTCAATAAAAAATGCCGCTGTTTTTTATAAAAAATACCCCGTATTTTTTTGTTGACTTATAATTTATTTATGCTATTATGTAAGCGGATAGAAAATTTAATATCTCTGGCGAGGTGCTTAATATGTCGAAATCAAGACCGCAATTTGATGTTAAGCAAATTATGAAAGAGCAGCAAAACTTTCTCGACTGTTACAGTGGCGAGAAAAAAGGATTCTTATCTACCCTTTTAAAGTTTTACAAAGGGCATTATAAGAATTTGGCTTTTGCGGCTCTTTTCTTTTTTATTAAAACAACACCTACCTGGATTATCCCCCTTGTAACCGCCAATGTTATAAATCTCGCTACAGAAAAGCCGCAGAATGCAGTGGCTCAACTGATTTTAAACGCTGTTTTCATTTTTATTTGTGTTGCGCAAAATGCGGTTACCCACACTATTTATGCCACCTATCTAAGCCGCGCTCAGCGCAGTGTTGAAGCAAGGCTCAGAGGCGCTATGATAAGAAAATTGCAGCAACTTTCAATCGGCTTTCATAAGGATATACAGTCGGGAAAAATCCAGTCAAAAGTTATGCGGGATGTTGAAGCCATAGAAAACTTCACTAACCAGATTTTTACAACCTTTTTAACCGTTATTACTAATATGGCAATTTCGCTTGTTATTATAATAACTAAAAATATAACCGTTTTCCTTATGTTTTTGCTTTGCGTCCCGATTGCTGTTATGCTCACCCGTTTTTTCTCCAAAAAAATGCATAGCCGCACCCATGAATTCAGGGTTGAGATGGAAAATGCATCTTCAACAGTGCTTGATATGGAAGAACTAATCCCCGTAACCCGTGCTCACGCTTTAGAAAAGTGCGAAGTTAAAAAAATGACCAACAGTGTCACTAAAGTTGCTAAAAAAGGGCACGATATGGATAAAATTTACGCTCTCTTTGGCTCAATTAACTGGGTTGTTTTTACCGTTTTCCAATTAATATGCCTTTTCTTTACAGGTACTCTTGCTCTTAAAGGAAAAATTTCGGTTGGTGACATCACCCTATACCAGAGTTATTTTGCCACCCTTATAGGTCAGGTTTCAAGCATAATTTCCTTGCTACCCATAATTGCCAAGGGTGCAGAATCCATAAACTCAATAGGCGAAATTTTGAGTTCGCACAATGTTGAAGACAATAATCACAAAAAGAAACTGCAAAAACTTGACGGAAAGTATGAATTCAAAGACGTTTTCTTTAATTATCCCGATGATAATAACCCCGTACTCAGAGGCTTGAATCTTACTGTTAACGAGGGCGAAACCATAGCACTTGTGGGTGAATCGGGTTCAGGTAAATCTACGATTTTGAACCTTGTAATAGGTTTTGATAAGCCAAACAGCGGTACTGTTTTAATTGACGGAAACGATATAAATGACATCGATATGCGCTCCTGCCGCAAATTTATATCGGTAGTGCCGCAAAATTCTATACTCTTTTCGGGAACTATTAAGGAAAATATTACATACGGCTGTCCTCACATTACAAAAGAGCATCTTGATTATGTAATTAAAGCGGCTAAACTTGATACCGTTATTGAATCCCTGCCGCAAGGACTTAAAACAATGGTTGGTGAGCATGGGGCAAAACTTTCGGGCGGACAAAGGCAGAGAATTTCTATAGCGAGAGCAATTATAAGAAACCCCAAAGTTATAATTTTTGACGAGGCCACAAGCGCCCTTGACTCCGTAACAGAGCGTGAAATTCAAGAGGCTATTGACAACCTCACTGCCGACCGCACAACATTTATTGTAGCGCATAGACTTTCTACGATTAAGAATGCAGATAAAATCGCCGTGATAGAAAAGGGACAATGTGTTGAATACGGCACATTTGACGAACTTATGAACCTTAAAGGCAAATTTTACGAATTAAAACAAATGCAAAGTTAAAAAAATACCGCTTCACTTAAAATAAAGTGAGGCGGTATTTTAAGTTTATTAATGGAACATAGTTTGAACTCCGTCCACAAATTCCCCTACTGCTTTTATAAGTTTTTGCGAACCCTTGCTTATATTTTTATGGTCTTCAAGCATTACCTTGCCTACAACTACTGCGGTGGCGCCTGCTACCATACCAGCCCCTAATCCTTTCATAAAGGACATTGAACCTTTTTGCATTTTAAAAACCTCACTTTCAAGGTTATTTTACCCTGATTGTGAGGTTTTATTTTAATTTTCATTTAGAAAAAACTGTTCATACCAAACAAGGAAAGTGTAAACTGTCCAGATTTTGCGGCTTACATCTGCTTTCCCCGAACGGTGCAAATCAAGTAATGCCACTAACCTTTCGGTGTCGAAATATTTTTCGGCAGTGTCCGACGTAAAGGCGGTTTTAACTTTATTATAATAACCGTCCTCTTTAAGCCATACCCTTATAGGTACAGGGAATCCCAATTTATCCTTAGTGGCTGTACGTTTAGGTAGGGTCTTTTCTGCGGCTTTTCTGAGTGCTAATTTTGTAGTTACTTCATTAACACGGCAGTTAAGGGGTATGGTTTCAGCAAATTCCATAACCTTTTTATCCAGAAAAGGAACCCTTAATTCCAACGAATTTGCCATACTTGTTTTATCGGCTTTAAGCAAAATATCCCCCATAAGCCACATATTTATATCAAGGTACTGCATTTTGGTTACATCGTCTTTGCCTTTTACCTCGCTATAAAACTTTTCACAAAGAACTTTAGGCGCTACCGCATTTTTAGCAACAACGCTTTTTAAAATACTGTTACGTTCTTTAAGGGAAAAGATATTCGCGTTGCCAATAAAGCGTTCTTCGATAGTTTTTCCCCGGCGAACGAGATAATTAATTCCGCGTTTTTGTGGTAGTTTTTCGCAAATTTTAGAAATCACCCGTCTTACCGAGAAAGGAATTTTATCATAAAAAGTAAGGGTTAACGGTTCCATATAAATACGGTAACCGCCGAACAGTTCGTCAGCCCCCTCGCCCGACATTACAACCTTTACGTGTTTGCTTGCAAGTTGGCTTACAAAATAAAGGGCAATAGCCGCAGGGTCTGCTAAAGGCTCGTCCATATAATACTGAATTTTACCGAAGTTTTCCCAATATTCTTCGGCACTTATCACCTTAGAAAAGTTTTCTACATTTATAGTTTTTGCAAACTCTTTCGCGTAATTTATCTCGTTATAGCGGTCACCGTCGGGACTTTCAAAACCTACAGTAAAAGTTTTGTCAACCTTAGCCGCCTCGGCAATATAACTTGAATCTATACCCGAAGATAAAAACGAGCCAACCTCAACATCGGCAATTTTATGCGCCGCCACCGATTCGCGAACCGTAGTATCAGCAATATCGGCAAAATATTCGAGTACGCCGTCGGTAGAATTAAATTCGGGTTTCCAATAGCGAACCTTTTTCATTTCGCCGTCTTTATAAATAAAATAATGCGCGGGTGGAAGTTTATACACATTTTTAAAAAAGGTTTCTTCTGTCGGGGAATACTGGAAAGAAAGATAGTGCCCCAATGCCTCTTCATTCAAAGACTTTTTAAATTCAGGGTGCTCCAAAAAAGCCTTTATTTCCGAACCGAAAATAAAACTTTCACCCATAGATGTATAATAAAAAGGTTTTATGCCAAACATATCGCGCGCGGCAAAAACGGTATTGGTTTTACGGTCAAAAATCACAAAGGCAAACATACCGCGAAGCCGTTCTACCAATTTTTCGCCCCATTCTTCATAACCGTGAAGCAGAACCTCGCTATCGGAATTATTGGCAAAAATATGCCCCTTTTCCAAAAGTTCGGCTTTTAAATCCTTATAATTATAAATTTCACCGTTGAATGTAAGCACTAAAGACTTATCTTCGTTAAACATAGGTTGGTCGCCGTCTTGAAGGTCAATAATGCTAAGTCTTCTGAAACCTAATGCGATATCCCCGTCAACAAATTTGCCCGCAGAATCGGGACCTCTATGAACGATACGGTTCATCATTTTTTCAAGAACTGTGCCGTCATCTTTAATGAAATTTGTAAAACCTACAAATCCACACACTAAAAATCATTCCTTTAAATGCTGATTTTTTTAAAAATTAAATTGCCTAACATTCCTATTACTACACCGCTTACCAAAGCAGAAATAAGAAGTGCCGGCGCATAATAAAGCACACCTGACCCCAGTAAATAAAAGGCGCAGAAAAGTTGGGTTATATTATGTAACAACGCGCCTATTATACTAAAACCTACTGTACTGAAAACCTTGAAATTAGAAATAATCGCCATACCCGAAACCGAAAAAACGCCTGCAGGCAACGAATAAAGCAGTACTGAGGGGGACGAAAAAAGCAGCGCAGATAACAAAATCCGCGCTATGTTAACCAAAAAAGCGCCTTTAATATC
>JAZQHI010000124.1:0-2484 GCA_045540535.1 Acutalibacteraceae bacterium
AAGAGTTCAAGCCGAGTATACCAAAAGTTTATCAGAAGGATTTGCAGAAAAAGCAAAGGAAAATAAATTTTCATTTTATGAAAATTCTGTATCAATCGCTCAAAATACAGATAAGTATACCATCTCTTTATTAAATGAGTTGGCAGAAAATTTTGAAACGGCCGCGATGGTGTTCAAAAGAAACGGTAGCGAGGGTGCTGATCGATGCTTAGGCGAACAGTCATTTCCTGATATGGATGATAACGCATACAGCGGAGAGGATACTCAACTCGTAACTGATAATTATGAAACCTCAGTAGGTTATTTCTATCCATCAAAGGAAGAATTAACATTATTTAACAATTTAGAAAAATCAAATATTAAGAATGTAATTTTAATACTTAATATTTCCTCCACTGTGGATCTATCTTTTATAAACAAATTTTCTAAGATTAAAGCAGTTCTCCTATCGTACTTACCTGGTATGGAAAGTGGCTCTGCCATAGCTGATATACTCTGCGGTGATGTTAATCCAAGCGGTAAATTGGTTGATACCATAGCATATAAATATGAGGATTATCCTACAGCAGATTGCTTTAATTATAGTCCTAAAGAAACTGAATACAAAGAAGGAATATATATAGGCTACCGCTATTTTGAAACCTTTGCTAAGAATAAGGTTCTGTATCCCTTTGGTTTTGGGCTTTCGTATACAGAATTTGAATATTCAAATTGTTCGTATATTAGAAATGAAGATATTATAACGCTAAAGGTTGACGTCAAAAATATTGGTACTGTATCGGGCAGAGAGGTTGTACAGGCTTATATATCGGCTTCTCAAGGCAAACTGGAAAAGCCAGCTATTGAACTTAAAGGATATTATAAAACAAAAGAACTTTCACCAAACGAAACAGAAAGTGTAGAAATTTCCTTTAAAATAAAAGATTTGGCATCTTTTGATGATTGCGGTGTTACAGGATATAAAGCAGCTTGGGTTGTGGAAAAAGGCTTGTACAAGTTATTCGTCGGTAAGTCGATAAGAGATTTATACTCTTGCGGAACACTTAATATAGAAAAGACCATAAATGTCAAACAACTCAAATGCCGTTTTGACGGCAGCGAATATGAATTTAAGGAGCCAAAGCTTGACGCTATTGCGAAGAGCACGGAGAAATTATCACTTTACGACGTTGCTGAAAACAAGATTACTATTGAAGAGTTTGTTCATTCGCTTAACGTTAACGAATTAGTGCATTTATCCCAAGGTCAGCCCCCTGCATTTCCTTTAGGTACAGCAGGAGTTGGAAATATTAAAAAATATGATATACCAAACCCGCAAACCGCAGACGGTCCAGCAGGAATTCGCCGTTCTGTAAATTGTACCTGTTTCCCTTGCGGTACACTAATAGCTTGCTCTTGGGATACCGATTTACAATACCGTTTTGGTAAAGCTATAGGATATGAGGGCTATAATACCGGTGTTGATATTTTATTAGCCCCTTCAATGAATATACATAGAAATCCATTAGGTGGCAGAAATTTCGAGTATTTATCTGAAGACCCACTAATCACGGGCAAAACTGCATCGGCCATAATAAAGGGGGTCCAAAGCGAGGGCTTATGCGCTACAATAAAGCATTTTGCCGTAAACAACTGCGAATACAACAGAGGCACCAATAATAGTATTGTGAGCGAAAGAGCTTTGCGCGAGGTGTATTTAAAGGGGTTTGAAATTGCAATAAAAGAAAGCAACCCTGCCTTTGTGATGACCTCGTATAATCTCTTAAACGGTTTACACACCTCAGCTCATCCACAGTTGTTGCGCGGCGTATTGCGTGATGAATGGGGCTATACGGGTGCTGTTATGACCGATTGGCGTACTGGCGCATCTCTTGCTGATGAAATTGTTGCGGGCAATAATATAAAAATGCCTTTCGGTTATCCTGACGAAGCAGAAAAAGCAATTACTGCATACAATAACGGTGAAATCAGCTTAGAAATTTTAAGACAAAATGCAATTTATGTTTTAACCGCTGTTATGAAAACCCAACGTTTCAAAAACAAAGATTTCGGCACCAAGCATCAACTGGATAAAAACCTCACCGTTTCAGCAGTTGCAGTAAATGGGCTGTCGACAACAGTGGTACATCAGGCTTATGAAAACGGCGAGTGGTATCTTTATCATCTTGGTAAAGACATAAGAAAGCAAAGAACATTTGCCTATTATATAATTGATGCAGAAAATAGCGGAGAATATGAGATTACTTGCAAAGTATCGACAAACTGTCCTCGGTCAGAAATTTGGTTTTTTGACGGCGAAGAAACTAAATTAGGAGAGATTTCTCTCGGTGAGGCAACAGATGAAAAGTGTTGGTACGAAATTTCAACGTGTATTAACCTGAAAAAGGGTGAAAACATTCTTAAGTTAGTATTTGCAGACGAGCCTGATAAGGAATATGATTTTTATAGAGGCTACCCTATGGGCAAAGAGGATATAAGACTTGC
>JAZQHI010000125.1:0-7231 GCA_045540535.1 Acutalibacteraceae bacterium
GCAGAAGAAAATGAAGAAACTGCTACCCTACCCAAAAACGAAGTCTTGACCGAGCAAGAAACCCCAAAGGCAGAAATAAACGAAGAAACAGAACCCCAAAATACTAACGAGCAAAAAAGTTCAACACTGCTCGATAAATGCAAACCTTTTCTTGTAGACAGCGACGGTAACGCCGATGTTATAGAAAGCGAACCGCTTTACCAACTGCAAAGCGTTGCGGATATTTTAAAAAGCGAGAGCGAAAAGGTTATTGAAAAATTATCCCAGAATTATGATATTAGTTTTGACGATTTAGGTCACACAAAAGCAGTTACTAAAAACGAAACCGAAAGCGAAAAAATCAAACCCGAACCCAAAAAAGAAATTAAGATTACTTCTTATGAATCCCCAAAAACTAAGGATAACGCGCCAAAAGTAATTTCGGATATAGATTATACCGAAATTCCCGAAGCGCCACATTCGCCTTTAAGTTTTGAACCCGATGCCACTATTACCTTTACACCTGTAAGTTCGGGCAAATCCAAAGAAACAAAAATTAAAGTTTCAACGCATACCAAATCAATCGACCTTACAAATGAGTTAATGAAACTGCCCGAAACCGAGGCTGAGATAAGCGATGACAGCGTAAAATTAGAGCAGGATGATTTTGAAGATTATGTTCCCGAAACAGAATATGTTTCAAAAGAAGATGTTAAAAAACTAAAATTAAAATTCTTTAAATCCAAACGGACTGCCTTTTTAGTATCCACCTTTACGGTGTTTGTAACCTTAATTTTAGGCTTTGCAAAACTTCCCTTTATGTTTAACATTTTGCTAAGTTATACTAAAATTTCTATGATTGTTTGCGGTGTTCTTACCCTGATTTCAGTTTTGCTTAACGCCGATATGTTCGCATCTTTCGCTAAAATTTTCTCTAAAAACAGTCTTCCCGATGTTTCGATTTCGCTATCAAGTATATTTACTATAGCATTTTTTGTTTCGGGTATTATACGCGGCGAAATAATGCTTGATTTACTGTTAATGCTAAGCATAACGCTATCAGTAAGAAGTATAACTAAATTTTTCAAATCTTCTTATATGCTAAGCAATTTCCAACAAATAAGCACACCTGTGCTTAAAAAAGCAGTTAAACTTATTAATGACCCTGCTATTACCTTTGCAATGGCTAAAAATGCTATTGAGGGGGATGTTTTAATTGCCGCGGCGCAAAAAACAAATCAGATTTCAAACTTTATGAAATACTCGACCTACGGTGCATTTTTAGGAGGCCGTTTCCCGATTATAACCGTTTTTTCGCTTATTTTATCCTTAATTTCGGGATTTGCAGGCGCGGCATACTTTGGCGGTGCTTATTACGGATTTTATGCCGCGGCGGCAATTCAACTTTTAACTTCGCTGCCGTCAGTTTTCTTAATTGATACTCTGCCTTTATATAGGGCATCTAAAAAACTTAATAAAATAGGCGCTATGATTATGGGTAAAATAGGTGCAGAACATTTAGAAATGGCAAATGCCGTTGTTTTAAGTTCTAACGATTTATTCCCAAAAGGTACTGTAACACTTCATCAAATGAAAGTTTTGTCGGAAAACAGTCTTGATGACACGTTGGTGCGTGCGGCTTCTCTTACAGAATATATGAGCAGTACTTTAGCACCGATATTTAAAGAAATTGCAAGTTCAGGTGATATTAAAGTTTTACCCGATGCCGACACCGTTAAGTATGAAGATAGAATGGGTGTTTCGGGCTGGGTTGATAACCGTTTACTTTTTATTGGTAACCGCGCTTTGATGGAAGCCCACGGAATTACCGTACCCGACCTTGAAGTTGACCGTAAAATTTTGCGGCAAGGCTTTTTCCCCGTTTATGTTGCTACGGGTGACAAGGCCTGTGCTCTGCTTATAATTCAGTACAGTGTTGAAAAACAAATAGCGGCAGAACTCAGAAATCTTTCAAAAATAGGTGTTACTTTACTGATTAATAACACTGACCCGAATTTATCGGAAGCCATGATTTCTGATTATTTCGGTCTTTTTGATGATTCTGTTAAAGTAATGTCGGCGGCAGGTTGCCACATGTATAAAAATACCGTAGTTCCTGCAAACGTAACTTCCGCCCCTGCGGCTTACAAGGGCAGTTCGTTGGCACTTGCAAAAATTATGAACTGCGCAAATAAAATTAAACTTTCTAATACCTTACTTACCGTTCTTTATATTATAAGCGCCGTTCTCGGTGTTATAATATTTGCATATACCTCGTTCGGCGGTTCGGGCGAGATGCTAAGCAGTTCTACACTTTTAATTTACGGAATTATAACTTCCGTTTTAACCTATTTAATTTATTTGACCCAAAGACCTTAGGAGGAGATAATTATGTCAGAAAAGAAAAAGTTTTATATTACCACCGCCATTGCCTATACTTCGCGCAAACCGCATATTGGCAACGCTTACGATATTGTACTTGCGGATATGATAGCGCGCTATAAAAAGCAAATGGGTTACGATGTTTTTCTTATGACAGGTTCTGATGAACACGGTCAAAAGATAGAAGAATACGCAAAAGCCGCAGGCAACACCCCTAAGGAATATGTTGATAATGTTTCGGGTGAAATCAAAGCCGTTTGGGACAGTCTTAACACAAGTTATGATAAATTCATCCGCACTACAGACGATTATCACGAAAAAACAGTACAGAAAATTTTTAAGAAACTCTACGAACAAGGCGATATTTATAAAGGTCATTACGAGGGTAAATACTGCGTGCCTTGTGAATCTTTTTTCACTGCTTCGCAACTTGTTGACGGCAAGTGCCCCGATTGCGGACGCGAAGTTATTGACTCTAAAGAAGAGGCATATTTCTTAAAACTTAGTAAATATCAGGATAAATTGCTTGAATACTATGAGCAAAATCCCGATTTTATTAAACCCGACTCCCGCAAAAATGAAATGATTAACAATTTCCTTAAACCCGGTCTTTCCGACCTTTGTGTTTCACGTACATCTTTTAAATGGGGTATCCCCGTTACTTTTGACGATAATCACGTAATTTATGTTTGGATTGATGCGCTTTCAAACTATATTACAGGCGTTGGCTATGACCCTGACGGAAGCAATGAACAGTTCCAAAAACTTTCGCCTGCAGACCTACACGTAATAGGTAAAGATATTGTACGTTTCCACACAATTTATTGGCCTATAATTCTTATGGCTTTGGGACTTCCGCTTCCAAAACAAGTTTTGGGTCATCCTTGGGTGCTTGTTGGCGAAGATAAAATGTCCAAATCAAAAGGCAACGTAATTTATGCTGATGAACTGGCACGTCGCTTTGGAATTGATGCCGTTCGCTACTATCTTCTTTCCGAAATCCCCTTTACTCAGGACGGTACTATAACATACGAAAGTTTTATTACAAAATTCAATGCCGACCTTGCTAATACTTTAGGCAACCTTGTAAACCGTTCTATCGCTATGACAAACAAATATTTTGACGGTAAAGTATCTATCGGTGAAATTACTGAAGAATGTGACAAGGAACTAATTGCTACCGCAAACGAAACAATTGAGAATTTCTATAAATATATGGATATATACCATAACGCTGATGCTTGCGAAGCGATTATGAACCTTGCAAAACGTTGCAATAAATATATTGATGAAACAACACCCTGGGCACTCGCTAAGGATGAAAGTAACAGCAAAAGATTATCGGCAGTACTGTATAATTTACTTGAATGTATCCGTCTTTTAAGCATAATGCTCTCCCCCATTATTCCAACAAGCAGTGAAAGTATTAAGGCGCAACTTGGAACCGATAATGCTGAACTTACATTCGGTGCAGTTAAAGAATACTCTGTAGGAGAAGCAACCCCACTTTTTGCAAGACTTGATACCGCTAAAGTTTTAGAAGAAATTGCCGCTGAACAAGAAGCAATGAAAAAAGCGGCAGAAGCCGAAAATGTTGCAAAAATAGCAGAAATTTCTATTGATGATTTTGCAAAAGTAGAACTAAAAGCCGCAAAAATACTTAAATGCGAACCCGTTCCAAAGGCTAAAAAACTTTTAAAACTTAACTTAGACGATGGCAGCGGTAATGAAAGAATTGTGGCTTCGGGTATTGCTAAATGGTACACGCCCGAAGACCTTATCGGTCATACAGTGGTTTTGGTTTCCAACCTTAAACCCGCAAAACTTTGCGGTGTTGAATCATGTGGAATGATTTTGGCGGCCGACTGTTCAGAAGATGACGTAAAGGTTTTGTTTATTGACAATATCCCTGCAGGCAGTAAGATAAGATGATTGAATTTATAAACGAAACGCCCCTTAAAGAACCGTTAATTTTCGATACCCACGCTCATTATAATGACGAGCGCTTTAAAGATTATCTTGATGAACTCCTCACCGCTTTGAATAAAAGCGGTGTTGGGGGAATTATCACTTGCGGTTGCGACCTTGATTCTTCTTTAAAAGCGCTAAAAATTGCCGAAGAATATGACTATATTTTTGCCGCTGCTGGTATCCACCCAGGCAATATGGAAAATGCGGATGAAATTTCAGAAATCGAAAAACTTTTTTCGCATAAAAAATGCGTGGCAATTGGCGAAATCGGACTTGACTATTATTGGACCACCGATAACAAGCCTTTACAACAGGAAGTTTTTAAAAAGCAGTTGGAACTTAGCCGCAATTACGATTTGCCTGTTATTGTTCACGACCGCGAGGCTCACTTTGATACTTTGGAAATTTTAAAGCATTATAAACCGCGCGGTGTTGTGCACGCTTTTTCGGGCAGTGTTGAAATGGCTACAGAACTGCTGAAACTTGATATGTATTTCGGTATAGGCGGTGTTATAACATTTAAAAATGCAAAAAAATTACCTGATGTTGTAAAGATGCTTCCCGATAACCGAATTCTGCTTGAAACCGATGCGCCGTATTTAGCGCCTGTGCCGTATAGATCCAAAACAAATAATTCGGCAATGATATATTTGACAGCCCAAAAAATAGCCGAATTACGCGGCACTACAACCGAGCATATTTTAAATTTAACATTTAAAAACGCAAGAGAATTATTTGGTATTTAGTATATTTCACCCCGCTTTCACAGATAATAATTGTGAAAGCGGGGTGTTAAGCTATGGAAAACAATAAAAATAAAAATCAAAACAGAAACGATCAGAATAGAAATGATCAAAATAAAAATGATCAGAATCGCAACGATCAAAACAAGAAAAACGACCAGAACAAAAGAGAAAATAATTATTAATATAAAAGGGTTGGAAAGATTTTCTTTCCAACCTTTAAATTAGTTTTAAAATGAAATACGAAATTAAAATTTGAATTGAAATTATGATGGGTATCCCAATCATAAAGCGCTTGTGTTTGGTTTTGTGCCGAATAATATGCATAGTGAAATACATAGAAATACTTCCGCCTAAGGCACAAAGTAAAAACAAGGTGCGCTCGGGAATTCTTCTTAAACGCTTTTTAGAGGCAAATTTATCATATGCACAAACACACATTGAAATTAAGTTTATAATTATTAAGCAAAAAACTATAAAATTCAGCACCTTCATAATTTAAACCCTCTATTTACCAACGCAGAATTTTCTGAAAATTTCATCTGCCACTTCGTTTGTAACTCTTTTTCCCGTGAGCTCCAAAAGGGCAGAGAGCGCATCATCAACGCAAACTCCAACTGCATCGAGTGTGCAACCACTCTCTAAGGCTTTTATCGCTTCTGTCACGCCGTCAAGTGCTCTTTGAGCACAATCTCGTTGGCGTTCGCCTAAAAGCACGGCACTATCGGGGCTCAAATCGTATTTCATAACGGCTGATTTTATCTCTTTACAAAGTTCATCATAGCCACTACCGCATTTTGCAGAAATTTCAACCGCTTTAAAACCTTCAAGCTTGGTTATATCCGCTTTCCTCTCAAGGTCGGTTTTGTTAATAATTATGAGTGTGTTTTTATCCTTGATTTGTTCTAAAAGGGCAGTGTCTTCCTCATCAAATTCGCGGCTCAAATCAAATACCGCCAAAATCAGCTGTGAGGCTTCGATTTTTTCTTTGGCAAGATTAACGCCGATGCTCTCAACCGTGTCTTCTGTATTGTGAATTCCCGCAGTGTCAGCAAGCTTTAGGGTTAAGTCGCCAATTGAAACGGTTTCTTCAATTATGTCTCGTGTTGTCCCCGCAACCTCGGTTACAATTGAACGTTCAGTGCCGCTCAGCATATTCATAAGAGTGGATTTCCCAACATTTGGCTTTCCGACAATTGCAGTTATAATGCCGTTTGTGAGAATTTTTCCCATTTCATAGTCGTTTAGCATTTTTTCAAGCGCTAAAGCGGCATTTTTTAGCATTCTGTGAAAATTGTCGAAACTCAAATCTTCGATATCTTCATCGGGGTAATCTGAAAAAACCGAAATTGCTGCATCTGCCGAAATCAAATCCGCCTCAATTTGTGCAATTTTCTTTGCAACCTTGCCACCGTGCGCTGCACGCGAGAGGCGCATTTCTGCCTCATTTCTGGCTGATATGAGACCTATAATGCTTTCGGCTTTTGTAAGGTCGGTCTTTCCGTTTAAAAAAGCGCGTTTGGTAAATTCACCAGCGCTTGCCATTATAGCACCGTTTTTTAGAATTAATCTTAAAATTGAACGCATCATAATGCTGCCGCCATGAACGGAAAATTCAACCGTATCTTCGCCTGTATAGCTGTGAGGGGCTTTAAAAACAAGGGCAACCGCATCATCAAGTCGGTTACCGTTTTCTGTGATTTCGCCATAAGCTGCAGAATACCCCTCAAAATCCTTAAGGGGTTTGTTTGAAAACGCTTTGAAAACCTTGTCGGCAACTGTAATGGCATTTTCGCCCGAAATTCTTATAACACCTACGGCTCCGTCACCCGCAGGGGTGGCAATTGCGGCAATTGTTTTATTAGTCATTAATGCACCTTCCAAAAAGAATTAAATATGTAAAGAAAAATAAATTTTATTTATTGAAAAATAAAATGATTGTGTTATAATACAATTGCAAAAACGATTTTGTTATTCATCAACGCATTTTTTATAAACTCAATTCATTTTAGGTAATTATAACACACTTTTTCTAAAAATAAAACGTTTTTTACAAAAATCGTTTTATTTTAGACATTTACGAGTCTGTTTTTGCGTGTTATAATTTTTGCAAAAGGTACGTACTGTCTACCAAAAATCAATATAGTTGTTATGTT
>JAZQHI010000126.1:0-12901 GCA_045540535.1 Acutalibacteraceae bacterium
GACTTCACTGACGGTTGGATTGCTTATGACGCAAGTTATATAAGAATTGTTACCTATAACCCTGATTCTACCTTTGAAGAACAACTTAACGCTTTTCCAACCAGTTATCGCGACCCTTTAAGAGTTTTAAAGGCGGCATATCCTAACTGGACATTTATACCTGACCCCGTTAACATCAATTTCTGGGATGCAGTTGCTCTTGAGTCAACCGATATGCGAAAACAAGTAAGTCTTTCTTCGCAACCTGTTTCTTGGCGTTCTATGGGAAGCGGTTGTTATGATTGGAACACGAATACCTGGTTTACGCGCAACGGCGGTTGGACGGGTGCTTCAAGGGAAATAGTCGCGTTTTATATGGATCCGCGTAATTTCCTAAATACTACTGATATTTATCAGTTTTTACAACAGGGTTATGATGCCGTTAACCAAACTGAAGATGGCGTTGCAAAAATCATTTCGGGAACATTTATGGAAGTAAATTATAACGACCCTAACGATACGGAATACGGCGGCTCGTATGCCAAAGTTATTATGGCGGCGGCAGAATCAGCACAAATCAGCCCCTATATTTTAGCGGCAAAAATCCGTCACGAAATTGGTACAGGTCAAAAAAATGCGGACGGAAGTTACACCCAACCTACTATGGTTTCCGGAACGGTTGCAGGGTATGAAAATTACTATAACTTTTTTAATATAGGCGCGTCGGGTGCTAATAATGAAGAGGTTATAACCAACGGTCTTAAACGTGCAGTAAATGAGGGGTGGACAACCCGCTCTCACGCTATTAAGGACGGTGCTTTGTTCCTATCTAACAACTACATTTCAAAAGGTCAGGATACATATTTTTATCAGGATTTTAATGTACATCATCCTGACCAATTATGGCATCAATACGCCGAAGCCGTTCACGATGCCGTTTCTAAAGCAAAAGCCCTTTCAAAATCTTATATTGAGGAAAATACTTTTCCCTTAGTTTTCAAAATTCCTATATTCCCGAATATGCCTGAAAATGCGGCGGCAAAACCGGTTTCAAGCGAAAGTTGCAATAATTACTATTTTTCGAATGTTTCTGTTTCGGGTTTAACGCCGTCATTTTCAATGTATACCAATCAGTATAATTTACAGATTACGGGTGATACTGCAATTTCGGTTACCCCTGTTAAAGATGCGGTTTATGTTGGGGAAACTAGTTTTAGCGTTAAAGTCGGTTCTAATACAATTCCACTTACTGTAAAGGCACAAACGGGATATGTGACTGACTATTATATTTATGTTGAATCTTCGGTTGATTGTACAGTTACTGTTAATGCTAACGAAAGCAGTAATCAGGCACCGGATACTCCGCCGGGGGATACAAGTTCCGATGTTGCCGTTATGGCAGGGGATACAAACGGTGACGGTAAAATTTCACTAAGTGATTTAGCAAATTTAAGATTGCATCTTTTAGGGAAATTCGTGCTTGAGGGGAATAATGCCGTAGGCGCTGATACTAATAAAGACGGTAAAATTTCACTTAGCGATTTAGCAAATATAAGATTACATCTTTTAGGCTTATACACCATTTCTTAAAGAGGAGTACATTTTATGAAAAAGTATTTTAAAATTTCTGTTTCCTTGTTACTGAGTTTAATTATTTTAGTTTCAGGATTGGTTTTTAGTGTTTCTGCTGCAGGCACAATAATTTCTTTTAATAAGAACACATTAACTGTTGGCGAAACCCTTTCGGTTACTGTATCCATTGATGCAGGCGCTGCAATGTACGGCGTTAGTTGTTCAGTTAATTATGACAGCAGTGTACTGGAATATAAATCTGGCGGCGGCGCTGGCGGTGCAGGTTCGGTTAAGATTGTTGAATCCCCATCGGGTGACACCAAAGTTTCTTATACGCTAACCTTTAACACAATTAAAGCGGGCGCCAGTTCAGTATCGATAGTTGATGTTGTATGCAGCGTTCAAGGAAACAACGGCTCTGAAGAAGTTGGTGTTTCGGGTGCATCGGCAACCGTTACTGTAAACGATGTTACATTGTCTGACAATGCTGATTTAAGTTCACTTTCTTTAAGCGCAGGTTCGTTATCACCACGTTTTTCAGCAGGAACTACTTCATATACTGCTACAGTAAAAAATTCGGTTACTAAATCAAGCGTTTATGCTAAATCTGCTGACCCCGCCGCTAAGGTTGAAGTTTCAGGTTCTTCTACACTTGAAATTGGCGAAAACGTAAGAACAATAACCGTTACTGCTCCAAGTGGCGCGCAAAAGGTTTACACTGTAACTATTTACAGAAGTGAAACTGTAGAAAGTGAACCCGATGATAGCAGTTCTGAAAGTGACGAGGTTAACCCACTTGCTACAAATATTGAGGGCGTGGAATATACCGTTGCAACCGATATTTCGGGTGTTACATTATTTAACGGTTTTACTGCTTCTACCGCGCAATTTAATTCACAAGAAGTTGCAATTGCTACTGATGCTAACGGTTACTATGAAATTTATTATTTAAAAGCCCCTGATAGTGACGTTTTAGTGCCTTATACATACGACGCTACTGCTCAGGTATTTACAGTATTGCCTTATTACACACAGGGCGATTACACCTATATTTTTACCGATATTCCCGAGGGCAAAACTGTTAATGATGAAGATTATTATGCAACCACCTCGAGAATCAGCGGTTTTGATGTAAACGGATTTGCTAACCAAAATTCCGCTTTAAAAGATTTCCTCTATGTTTACTGTTACAGTGGCGATGCTTACGGTTTTTACCGTTTTGATACTATCGAAAATGTAATGCAGCGGTCACCTGAAATTTCACTTGTTGACATTGATTCAATTGAAACTCCCGATGATACTGAAGATGACGGATTTTTAGCGCGTTTTTCTTCGCTTACAACCAATGCAAAAATTATTGTTCTTGCTTTGGCTTTACTTCTTATTGCAGTAGTTGTACTTTTGGTTTTGCTTGTTATAAAATTTATTAAACGTAAAGATGCTGATTATTTTGATGACGATGAAGATTTTATAAATGACCAAGAATTTGACAAAGTAACCTACAGCGGTTTTTCAATTGACGGCGAAAATGAAGAAAATTCGGCTGAGGAAGAAAATACAGAAAATACAGAAGCATAAATTTTAACTTTAAAAGAGCAGGATTTTTAAAAAAATCTTGCTCTTTTTTTAATTCTTTAAGTTATTTTTTTCGCATATAATTTATTGGTGAATAATATGAATAATTTAAAACTTGCAGTAATAATTTTGCTTAGTGTTTTTTGGTTTGTTATTTTAATTTTTGCAATACTCGGCCGCAAACCTTTGCGAACAATTTTACTTAATGCTTTTATCGGATTAACCGCTTTAGCAATTATTAATTTAACCGCAAAATTTTCGGGTGTTTATATTCCAATAAATGTCTATTCGGTTATAGGATGTTCTGCATTTGGTCTGCCTGCGATAATTCTGTTTTTATTTGCAGGAATATTATTTTTATAAAATATAATATTTACTCGCTTATTGAATAAATTTGTGATATAATTAGTAGTGTTCCGTTTTTGGTACACTTAATGTTTTATAATGATTGTGAAATATAGATGTAAAAGATTTAAAGAGGTGTAATAATGCTTCAATTTATTTTAGGTAAAGCGTGCTCGGGAAAAAGTTATTTAATTACCCAAAAAATCAAGAGTTTTAGCGAAAATAACTGCGAATCTATTTTAATAGTGCCCGAACAGTTTACCTTTGAAAGCGAACGTAATATTTTAAGTGAATTAGGGGATAAGGCGTTTCTTAATACCTCAGTTTTGAGTTTTACCCGCCTTTGCGATGAAGTTGGAAGAAATATTGGCGGTATGGCAGGGACAGTTCTCTCGGATGCTGATAAAATTATTTTTATGAGCCGAGCGCTCGAATCGGTTAAGGATAAATTAAATATTTGGCGCAAATTTGCAAGTTCTGCGAGTTTTGCTAAAAGTATGATTGACACTATCGGTGAGTTTAAAATTAACGCTTGCAGTAGTGACGATTTAATTAAGGCTTCTGAATTAATTGAATCACCCTCACTGTCGAATAAACTTAGAGAGATTGCTTTAATTTACAATGAATACGATGTACTTGTAGGCGAAAAATTTATTGACACTGCTGACAGTTTGACAAAACTTTATTTCACATTGGGAAATTACAAATTCTTTAAAGGAAAAAATGTGTTTATTGATTCTTTTAAAGGTTTTACAGGTCAACAGTTTAAAATTATTGAACGTATTATTTCGCAAGCCGAAAATGTTTATATAAGCCTTACAGATAACATTGAAAATACAAAACAATTCGGTCTTTTCACAAATATTAGATTAGCCGCCGAAAAAATTAAAAAATATGCCGCCGCGCACTCGGTTGAAATTGCAGAACCGATTATACTTAATGAAACATATTTCAAAGGCGCGAATTTAAAGAATTTTGAAAGTTTTCTTTCAAACAATAAGTTGGAAAATACCGATAATGATGACAGCGTAATAATTTCTAAGTGCACTGATATTTACGGTGAAGCCGAGGCAATAGCCAGAACTATTCGTAAACTTGTCCGCACTGAAAACTACCGTTTTCGTGATTTTGTTATTATTGCGCGTGATGCCGATACCTGCGCGGATGCTGTGTTAAATGCGTGCAAGCGCAATAAAATCAGTTGTTTTTATGATAATCGTGTGCCGCTTTCTTCTTTTCCGTTGGCAGTAGTGATTAATGCCGCAATATCCGCTATTAAACTTAATAGTGAAGATATTTTCAAATTTAATAAAACGGCTTTGGGAAATCTTGAGTTTAATGAAATTTTTATCTTAGAAAATTATGTCAATTTGTGGAATATTGATGGCGAAGATTGGTTAAAAGAATGGGATATGAATCCAAAAGGTTTTACTACCAACACGTCATCTGAAGAAGAAACAAATAAAAAATTAGCAGAAATTAACCGATTAAGAGAATTAGCAATTGCACCTATAATTAATTTTAAAAATCGCTTTAATTCTGATACAAAAACAATGGTTAATGCAATTTTTAAACTAATTGATGAATGTGATATACCTGAAAAACTTATTAAAATTTCTAAAAATGTAGATTTTGGTGACTCTACAACCACATTTGAAATTTTTCAGTCATCATATAAACAGTATATTGAAATTTTAAACAGTCTTGTAAGATGCTACGGCGAAAGCGGAATTTCTGTTTTAGATTTTTCGGATAACCTTAATTTATCGGTTTCGCTTGCAACTGTTGGTGTAATTCCGCAAATGCTTGACCAGGTAACCTTTGGTTCTGCTGACAGAATACGCCCTTCAAGACCTAAAATTGCATTTATTTTGGGTGCTAACCAAGGAAAATTTCCTATGACACCCTCTAATAACGGTTTATTCAATATTATTGAGCGCCGTAATCTTATAAATGCAGGATTAAACATTGCGGATAATTCGGTATATTCTTATATTGATGAAGAATTTTTAGTTTATTGTAATCTTTGTTGTCCAAGTGAAGTTCTATACATTTTTTATAGCGAGCAAACCATTTCGGGTGAAGTTTTAGAACCGTCATCCTTTGTTTTAAAAGCAAAAGAAAAAATGAATTTAAAATTACAGGACTTTTGCGGATGTTTTTTAAATGAAAATAGTATTCCCGAAACTTTTGATACCGCTTTTACGGATTATTGTAAATTTAAACTTAACTGTCCTGATTCGGCTAAAACAATTAGTCTTGCATTAAATGGCAGCGTCGCTCAAAATAGAATTGAATTTTTAAATTCCGCAGTTGATAAACGTTATAGCAGTTTAAACCAAGATGTTGCAAAAAAACTTTACGGCAGTAATATTAAACTTTCTGCTACTAAATTTGATACTTTTAACCGCTGTAAGTTTTCTTTCTTTTGCCGTTACGGTCTGGGTGCAAAAAGATTACAACCTGCTGATTTCGACGTTATGCAAAGGGGTACGGTTGTTCATTTTGTTTTAGAAAAACTAATAAGCGAACATTCGGGCGATATTGCAACATTAAGTTCAGAAGAACTTGATTTGCTAACAGAAAAATATATCAATCTGTATCTAGACAGTGTCAGCGGTTACCGAAGCCGTGAAGATGCAAGAATTAAGTTTTTGGTTTCAAGAATTACGCGCTCTTTGAAAGAAGTAATTCGTCACGTAGCGGCAGAAATTGCTCAAAGCGAATTTAAACCCGTTGCTTGTGAGTTAGGTATTGGAACTGAAAATTCGGATATTAGCGTAACTTTTCCTTTTGAAAGCGGTAAAATATCTCTTATAGGCAGTATTGACCGCGATGATGAATATAACGGATATATTCGTATTATTGACTATAAAACAGGCTCTAAAAGTTTTAAATTGCCTGATATACTTTTCGGTTTGAATCTTCAGATGCTTATATATCTCTATGCAGTAATAAGGGGTAGAAATTTGCCTGATACCTCTGCCGCAGGCATTTTGTATCAACCTTCAAGCAGGGATATTAACGATAACGGAATGGCTATGAACGGTCTTTTGCCGCTTGAACCTGAACTGATTTTTGCAATGGATAAAAAAGGTGAGGGCGAGTTTGTACCCAAATTATCTTTTACTAAAAACGGTACAGTTTCAAAAAGAAGTAATTCTTTTATCGAAAAGGAAAATTTCAGTGAAATTTTTGATTATATTGAACTGCTTATGAGTAAAACAGGTAATTCAATAACAAGTGGCGATATTACCGTTTCGCCAACCGATGGGCGCGAGTCTGCCGCTTGTAAGTATTGTGATTTCTCTAAAATTTGCGGTTTCAAAGATAATGTTCCTGAACGCGTTCCCGACCTTAATAATGAAGCCGTATTTGAAAAAATCAAGGAGGTAAAAACAAATGGCATTTGATCCAACCCGTGAACAGTCACTCGCTATTACAACAAACGGCAATGTTTTAGTATCTGCCGCGGCGGGTTCGGGTAAAACCGCCGTACTTGTTGAAAGGGTAATTTCCCGCCTTTGCGATAGCGAAAACGGTATCAGTGCGGACAGGCTTTTAATTGTAACCTTTACAAATGCCGCCGCGGCGGAAATGCGTTCGCGTATTGAAAAAAGGCTTGACGAGGTTATTGAGGATAACCCTGACAATATCTCTTTGCTTTTGCAAAAGCATTTGTTGGCATCCGCTAAAATTTGCACAATAGATTCTTTTTGTATTGATTTAGTACGTGAAAATTTTGAAAAAGTAGGTGTTTCACCCGATTTTAAAATCAGTGACGGCGTGGCTCTTGCTGTTATTGACCGCCGTGTTTTGAATTCGATTATAAACCGTTATCTCGAGGAAAACAATGCTACATTTCTTGAATTGCTCGATATTGTAGGTGCAGAATTTGATGAACAAAATTTTGCCGATTTTGTTTTGGAAATTTATAATTATAGCCGCCAATTGCCTTTTCCTAAAAAATGGTTTTACTCATTAAGCGAACCTTACGGTAAAGAATTTGACAGTGATAATTTGTGGTGGAAATACGCTATTTCTGTAGCAGTGGAATGTATTAATAACGCTCAAAACGCGATAAAACGCGCGAAAGAACTGCTCGGTGTATCAGAAAAGGCTCAAAACGGCTATATGACGGCTTTTTGTGAATTGGAAGACCGTTTAACCGTTTTGCAAAAAAAAGCCATATTGGGCGATTGGGATGCGCTTTTCGAGGAATTGGAAAACTTTAGTTCACCATCACTCCCTGTAGTGCGCGGCGTAGGGGATATTTCTGAAATTATAACCGCAAAGGATATTTTTAAAACGGTAACTACTAAAACTTTGTCGCGGGTTAATAAACTGTTCTTTGCGAGTACTGAATTTATTAACGCGCAATTTAAAAAACTATATTCGCCATTAAAATTATTAGGCGATATCTTATGCGAATTTGAAGAATCTTTGTTTGAAGAGTATACCAAAGCCAATACTTACACTTTCCATAATACCGAACATTTAGCGCTTAATTTACTATGCGAAGATGTAGGTGATGAGATTAAAATCCGTCCCGAAGCCGAAGAATTGCTTAGCCGTTTTGATGAAGTAATGGTTGACGAATATCAAGATACTAACGACCTGCAGGACAAACTGTTTTATGTACTGTCTGACAGGGAAAGTAAACTGTTTGTTGTTGGTGACGTTAAGCAAAGTATTTACGGTTTCAGAGGTGCAAATCCATCTAACTTTTTAAACAAAAAGAAACGTTATGTTCCTATTGATAACGCTTCGGGGGACGAGCCTAAAAAAATAATTTTAGGTAATAATTTCCGTTGCAAAAATGAAGTGTGCGATTTTGTGAATTATTTCTTTAAAATGTTTATGAATGATAGCACAGGTGAGTTGATTTATAACGAGGAAGAAATGCTTATTCCCGCCGCAAAATACCCCGAAACCGATTCTGTCGCGACTGAATTCCAGATTATAACCACAAAGGGAAGTGAATATTCTTCTTCAGTGTTAGAGGGTCGAAAAATTGCAGAGTACATTAAAAACACAATGTCATCAGGTTGTGTTATAAAGCAAGATGACGATAATTTAAGACCGGCAAAATATTCGGATTTTACAATACTTTTGCGCTCTGCAAAACTCAAAGCACCGATAATAGCCAACGAGTTAAAACGGCAGGGAATACCTGTTAGTTACTCTTCGGAAGAATTTCTAGAAACTACTGAAATATCAACATTTATTTCGTTGCTTAAAGTAATTGACAACCCAAAATCAGATATTGATTTATTAACGGTTCTTATGTCGCCGATTTTTGCATTCACACCGGATAAAATGGCAAATTTGCGAATTGCGGACCGAAAAAGCGATATTTACGGCACAATTATTACCGCCGCTCAAAACGGTGACCAATTAGCCAATGATTTTTTAAAGCAAATTGATAATTACCGAATTTTAGCGATTACTAATCCTTTGCCTAAGTTGATTTCCATTCTTCTTTTAGAAACAGGTTATCTTGATACAGTTACTGCTTTTGAGGATGGTGCTAAAAGAAGAAATAATCTATTACTCCTTAATTCTTATGCAGAACAGTTCAGTACCGACGGTAATTTAACCTTGTCACAGTTCTTAAAAAGAATTGAAAAACTGTCCTCAGGGCTTAAAGCCGCTGCGGCTTCAAGTGGGGGAGATAGCGTTAAGATTATGAGTATCCATGCTTCAAAAGGATTGCAATTTCCTGTATGTATCGTTGCAGGGATGGGTTCTTCTTTCAATGACAGTGAAGCCCATGAAAGTGCTATATATTCCACTGAATACGGTCTTGGATTTAAATATTTTGATGAGGATGAAAAAACTAAAATCACTACCCTTAGCCGCGAAGCAATGCTCGACCGCGCTCGCGCAACCCGACTTGAAGAAGAGTTAAGACTGCTTTACGTTGCAATGACCAGAACGCAGGACAAACTGTTATTTGTAGGTTCTGTATCGGATATTGATAAAAAGACTGATGAATTAAAATCTTTACTGATTTCGTCCGATTACACGATTAATTCTTTTGTTTTTTCGCGTACAAAATCTTATCTTGATTGGCTGATTTTATCTATGCTTATGCATCCTGACGGTAAAGATTTACGAGGGGTAGGGCATAATATTATTGTTAAGGAAGATAAAAGTCGCGTTAACTTAAAAATTTGCGACCATTCACAAATAAATGACTTGTCGGTAGCAATGGATGTTTTCACAGAGTCAGAACCTGACACCGATTTAGCAAAAGCAATTGCCGAAAATCTTTCCTACACTTATCCTTTTGAAGAGATTTTAACGGTTGAGTCAAAGGCATCTGTATCTAAACTTGTAGGAAGTGCAGAAAATATAAAATATGCTTTTTCTGACCGCCCCGAGTTTATGAACAAAGGTGGACTTTCAGCATCTCAAAAAGGTACTGCAATGCACAAAGTAATGCAGTTTTTTGATTTTTCAAAATTTAATGATATTGAACAAGAACTGACAAGACTTTACGAATGGCAGTTTATAACCGATGCGGAATTAGATGTTATTGACCGCGATGCACTTAAAATTTTCTTTGAAAGTTCTGTTTTTGAAAGAATAAAAAATGCAATAACTGTAAAACGCGAAATGCGCTTTTTAACTGAGATGTCTGCCGCTAACATAGCCCCGTATCTTAGTGAGAATTTAAAAAAGGAAAAAATTATTGTTCAGGGTGCGGTTGATGTTTGCTTTGAAGAAGATGACGGTATTGTTATTCTTGATTTTAAAACCGATAGAGTAGATAATGCCGAAAGTTTAGTCAATACCTACGGTGAACAACTTAATATTTACGCCGCCGCTTGCGAAAAGATTTACGGAAAACGTGTAAAAGAAAAAATTATATATTCATTCTTTAAAAATAAAGAAATTGCACTTTAAAGCAATAAACCCCGACTAAATGTCGGGGTTTTGCAATTTATATTAATTCAGAAAGTTTTGCTAATTCTTCCATTGTAAGTTGTTCGCCGCGAACTGTTTCGCTTAAACCAATTTCTGCAAGCGCGTTTCTTAAAATATTTTTATCAATTCCAAGACTGTTAGAAACTGTGTTTAAAAGTGTTTTTCTTCGTTGAGCAAAGCAGGCTTTGACAAGGGTAAAAAACCTTTTTTCATCACTGATTTCAATTGGCGGCTTTTCTCTTATTCTAAGGTTTATAACGGCTGAATCAACATTTGGCGAGGGGATGAAACTTTCTCTGTTAACGTTAAATAAAATTTCACTTTCGGCGTAATAATTTACCGCTACCGTAACCGCACCGGAGTCCCTTGTTCCAACCTTTGCACAAAGTCTTTCGGCAGCCTCAAACTGAACCATAACGGTTATGGATTTTATCGGTAAGCGCTGTTCTAAAAGCATCATAACTATTGGCGAAGTTATGTAATAGGGAAGATTGGCGCAAACGCTAACGCTTTTGCAATCAGAAAAATGCTCTTTAATTATCTGTTTTAAATCAAGTTTCATAGCATCGCCGTAAATTACTTCAACATTTTCGCAATCACCAAGTGTAGTTGGTAAAATTTTCTTTAAACGTTCGTCAAGTTCAATGGCAACTACCTTTTTTGCAACTTTTGAGAGTTCACGTGTTAAAACTCCAACACCGGGACCGATTTCAAGAACTCCGCTTTCACTGTCACAAGCGGCATTTGCCATTGCAGGACAAACGGTACTGTCAATTAAAAAGTTTTGTCCAAGACTTTTTTTAAAGGAAAAACCATGTTTACTAAGTAGGTTTTTTAGGGTATTTATGTCCGAAAGATTCATTTTTTACTCCTTGAAACTAAGTTTTTTTAATTATAACCCAATAAAAGTAATCTTGCAATAAAATTTTAGGTGACAAATGAATATTTTTGTGTTAAAATAAATTAAATATTATTATGGATGTGAATTTTGTGGATAACAGATACTATGAAAATGTAATTGAGGAAATGAAACCTTTTCTTGAAGAACATAGTTTTAAAGGAGAAGAAAGCGGAATTTTTTCTAATAGCGCTAAAAAAATCGCAATTGCTTACAATGAAGCAAAACAGACCTATACTTTGTCTGTAGCAGATATCGACGAGCAGGGAAACTCTGGTGATTTTCGTGAAGTTAATGCCTGGCTTTTTGATGATAGTCAAAACGCCAAGGATGCTGCAGCAGTTGGTATTGATTTCGTGAATTCGTTGCGTAAAGAACTCGGTGTTAAAATTAAACGTGCCGTTAACAACGATATTGAATTACCAACGGCTTCAAAATCGGGCGCTATGACCGTTACAGGTTTTACTAAAAAAATGCTTGATGTTTTTCCTGTTTTAAAGGATGAATATAAAGAACACATTGCAGTTTACGGTAATTTTCTTTATATAAACTTCTTTGGTGAAAAATTAGTTCCTTTAATGAAAGAACTTTTAGCAACGGGTTCTAAAAAGCAAATTAAAAAACTTTATGATGTTTTTGAGGTTGCTTACGTCAAAGGGGATAAAGATACTGTAAATATTATGGTAGCGTTGCTTTGTGCCGCTTCTTATAAGGATGATAATGTTACCGAATCAGTTAGAAATATGCTTGCAGAAGATACACATTTCTTAACTTCCTTTAATAATTTTATACCTCAATTTGCTAAGAATAAAAAACTTTTATCTGCGCTTATTAAGTAATAGGGGGCTTTAAATTATGATTTTTGCAATAATTTTAGTTGTTTTGCTTGTAATTGTTATTCCAAACGTACGTATTGTGCCGCAAGCCACTCAATATGTTATTGAATTTCTCGGCAAGTATAAAACCACTTGGGATGCAGGTTTACACGTTAAAATACCTTTTCTTGAAAGAATTTCAAAGAGAATTACCCTTAAAGAACAGGTGCTTGATTCACCGCCGCAACCTGTAATTACAAAAGATAACGTTACTATGCGAATTGATACAGTAGTATACTTTTGTATTTATGATGCTAAACTTTATACCTACGGCGTAGTTAATCCAATAAATGCGCTCGAAAATCTGACCGCCACAACACTTCGTAATCTTGTTGGTGAACTTGAACTTGACGGTACACTTACTTCCAGAGATACAATAAACGGCAAAATGACCGCTATTCTTGACGAGGCTACGGATAAATGGGGAATAAAGGTTAACCGTGTTGAACTTAAAAATATTATTCCGCCCGAAGAAATCCAAAATGCTATGGAAAAGCAAATGAAAGCCGAGCGTGACCGCCGCGAAACATTACTTCAGGCCGAGGGTCATAAAGCAGCGGCAATCACCAGAGCCGAGGGTGATAAACAGGCTATGATTTTAGCGGCAGAAGGTGAGAGGGATGCTCGCATTGCACGCGCTGAAGGTGAGGCTAAGGCAATATATCTTCAAAAGAAAGCCGAAGCCGACGGTCTTAAAGCCTTAAAAGAGGCCGCAGCAGACAGT
>JAZQHI010000127.1:0-8794 GCA_045540535.1 Acutalibacteraceae bacterium
GAGGAATATGCCTTGAAATTAACGGATTTATGAGACACGTGCAGATAGACTTAGGGGTTCGAAAAGGTTTGTTTTTCAATCTTTCAATTGCCGAATTTGAGTTTTTCTGTTTTTAGTCCGGCTGACAAAAAGAAAATGCGACCTTGAAAAGCCGCATAAATACTGGGTTTTATAATAAAAACACCATTGAGTCCGAACTTGAGGGTTCAGATTTCAATGGTGTCTTTAGATGGCGGAGACGGCGAGATTCGAACTCGCGGGGGATTGCTCCCTAACTGATTTCGAGTCAGCCCCGTTATGACCACTTCGATACGTCTCCATATATGTTAGACTCAATTTAGAGTATAACGAACTATTCAATTTTTATCGAACGGGGCGCCCCGTTATGTCCTGTTGCGGTGCCCGAAATTTTTTGACACTGCCGTGTAAAAATTTCGACCGCGGCCACTCCTTATTGCTCGCTTCATCTGCCACCGGCAGCGCTCGGCAACGTCCCCACTTCGATACGTCTCCGTATATATTGACTTTTAAAAAGTATAACAACGTTTATAGTATTAATTGTTTTGGAAATTTGAATTTCAAAACGCAGTATGCCTATTATATCAAAACAATTTGAAAAGGTCAATAGTTTTTTGCGGTGGAATTTCAGAAAAATATGTGGTTTCGCAGCAAAAGAAAACGGTGGAATATTAATGCTTTTTGTTTTATTATTATCAAAAGCGAAATTTAGCAGATTTTGAGGTTTTAAGTCTGGTATTTGGCTGTTCCTAACCCTAAATTAGCAAAAAGTTTTTAAATTTAAGAAAAAACAATAATATATTGCGATATTGTTAAAAAATTATCTTTTTTTAAGAAAAAAGGGTTTTCAAATCGAAATTAATATGCTATAATACAGTAGTATGCGTGTGTCTTGGCATTTTTATGAATAAAAACATTCTTTTTGTTGAGTAAAAAGCCAGAGCATACCTAAAAATTTTGGAGGAGGATTCGGTTTCAATGCTAAAGAAAATCAGTAAGTTACCCTTTAAGGGAACTGCCGAACAAGAAAAGAAACTGAGGGAAGTAATCGATGCTAATAAGCATGACAAAAGTCTTTTGATGGCAGTTATGCAAGAGGCTCAGGAAATCTACGGTTATCTCCCGATTGAAGTGCAGACCATGATTGCAGAAGGTATGAATGTACCGCTTGAAAAAGTTTACGGTGTAGCAACCTTCTATGCTCAGTTCTCACTTTCACCTAAAGGCGAGTACAACATTTCAGTATGTCTTGGTACTGCTTGTTATGTTAAAGGCTCGGGTGACATTTTTGACAAATTGAGTGAACGACTCGGTATAGGTGCAGATGAGTGCACAGAGGATGGTAAATTCTCTCTTACTGCATGCCGTTGCATCGGCGCTTGTGGTTTGGCTCCTGTTCTTACAGTAAATGAAGAAGTTTACGGTCGTCTTACTGTTGACGATGTTGACGGAATTTTAGAAAAATACGGATTCAGTAAATAATATTCTTCACCTGAGGAGAAGGCTGTATGAAAATCAGTACAATTAAAGATTTACTTGAGGCTCAGGTTATTTGTTGCGAGGAAGAACTTGGCAGTCATGTCTATTCTGCTTGCGGCAGTGATATGATGAGTGATGTTTTAGCCTATGTTAAAGATCAGGCGGTTTTAATGACCGGTCTTATCAACTCGCAGGTAATACGTACTGCGGAAATGATGGATATGAAATGTATCGTATTTGTTCGTTCAAAACTTCCCACTGCCGAGATGATTGAACTTGCAAACGAGAGCGGTATTGTTTTGCTTGCTACCAGTAAAAGATTATATGAGGCCTGCGGTATACTTTACAGCAACGGTCTTGTAGGAAACAGGGCTAAAAATGTCTGAAGTGCTTAATTTCCATTTCGATGTTGATGGCGGCGATTTTACATCTGCCGGGCAGGCATCTGTCGGAGTGAAAAAGAATTTAAGACAGTTAGGGCTTCCACCCGAAATTATAAGACGTGTATCAATTGCGATGTATGAGGGCGAAATCAATATGGTTATTCATGCAGGCGGCGGCGTAGCCGATGTTGATGTTACAGAAGACTATATTGAAATAAGACTTTGCGATAAGGGACCCGGAATTAAGGATATAAATCAGGCTATGCAGGAAGGCTTTTCTACTGCTACCGACAATATCCGTTCTTTAGGTTTTGGCGCAGGTATGGGTCTTCCTAATATGAAGCGATACACGGATTATATGAATATTGATTCTGTTGTAGGTGAGGGCACCACAATAACTATGAGGGTAAATATCAACTAAATTTTTCGGCAGGTAATTTAATTATGAATATATATGAACATTCTGTATATTTAGATACCCCGAAATGTAACGGCTGTACTACTTGTCTTAAACACTGTCCTACCGAGGCTATACGTATTAGAGATAACAGGGCGGTAATCAATCAGGAACGCTGTATTGATTGCGGCGAATGTATAAGAGTGTGTCCGCACAATGCTAAAAAAGCGAAGTGCAGTAAACTTTCCGCTATGGACGGTTTTAAATGGAAGATAGCGCTTCCAGCACCTACTCTTTACGGTCAGTTTGAAAATCTTGACGATGTCGACTATGTTCTTGACGGATTGCTTAAAATAGGATTTGATGATGTTTTTGAGGTATCTGCAGCGGCAGAACTTGTTTCTGCTTATACGAGAGTTTATCTTAAAAATAATGAGGTTAAAAAGCCTGCTATAAGTTCGGCTTGCCCCGTTGTTTTAAGGCTTATAGGTCTTAGGTTTCCGTCCCTTAAAGAAAATATAATTAAAATGCTGCCCCCTATGGAAATAGCGGCAATGCTTGCACGCGAAAAGGCAAAGCGTGAACATCCCGAACTAAAGGATGAGGAAATAGGCGTTTGCTTTATTTCGCCCTGTCCTGCAAAAGCAAGTTACGTTAAAAACGGATTTGCGGGATACAAAAGCCGTGTTGACTGCGTAGTGGCAGTAAACGATATATATTTTCAACTGATATCTGCTATGAAATACGGAAGCGCTGTTAAAAGCATTTCTAATTCAGGTATGATAGGTATCGGATGGGCGTCTTCGGGAGGAGAGGCAACCGCTATTTTTAACGACAGTTATTTAGCGGCGGACGGTATAGATAATGTTATTAAGGTTTTAGATCAGGTGGAAACGGGTAATATACCTCCGCTTGAGTTTATTGAACTTAACGCTTGTACGGGCGGATGTGTCGGAGGAGTTATGACCATTCAGAACCCCTTTATCGCAAAAGCCAGACTTCAGGCATTAAGACGTTATCTGCCTGTTTCACAAAATTTCCTGACTGAAGAAGAAAAGGAAAAATTGCCTGAGAGTTATTTGTTTGATGAATTCCCTGTATATAAGCCGATTTCAAGACTGAGCGACAGTATGCAGGAATCTATGCGCCTTATGGCCGAGATTCAGAAACTCAAAACAGAACTTCCTTGTATAGACTGCGGTTCTTGCGGCGCACCTAATTGCCGCGCATTTGCAGTGGATGTTGTGACAAAACAGGCGAAACTTGAAGATTGTTTGATAAGACAGCATAAGTTGAGAGAGGGCGAGGATAAAAAATGACGGTTAAAAATTTAGCAGAAAGCGAGTTTTTTACACCCGTTATACTTTCCGAACCCGAACGTGAAATTTCAGGTGTATATATTGGCGATCTTTTGAGTTGGGTTATGGGCAGAGCCGAAAGCGGCGATGCGTGGATAACCATAATGTCCAACCTTAATATTTTAGCGGTGGCATCTTTGGCGGATACTTCCTGCATTATTTTGGCAGAGGGTGTAACGCTTGAACAAGAGGTAATTGAAACCGCTAAACAAAAAAACATAAATATTATTTCGACTACGAGCAGCATTTATGATACGGCTGTTATTTTAAGTCAAATATTATGAAAAAGTATTATTACGATCTGCATATACATTCCTGCCTTTCTTCTTGCGGAGATGATGATTCAACTCCAAACAGTATAGCAGGAATGGGCGAACTTAACGGTCTTGACATTATGGCGCTTACAGACCATAATACTTGCAAAAACTGTCCCGCATTTTTTGAGGCTGCAAAAAGACATGGAATACTTGCGGTAGCAGGTATGGAACTTACTACTGCGGAAGATATTCACGTTGTTTGTCTTTTTGAAAATCTAAAAAAAGCGATGGCTTTTGACAAGGCGGTAAGCGAGCGCAGAATTTTAATACCAAACCGTGAGGATATTTTCGGTAATCAGATTATATGCGACAGTGAGGATAATATAATAGGTAACGAGCCGTATTTGTTAAGTAACGCTACTACCATCGGTCTTGACGAGGCTCCCGCTCTTGTTGAGCAGTATGGCGGCATTTGTTATCCGGCTCACATTGACCGTGATTCCAACGGAGTAATTTCGGTGCTCGGTGTTTTTCCTGAAAGTCCTGTATTTTGCGCGGCAGAGGTGCACTTTGCCGAAAAGGCGGACGAGTATTCGCTTTTGAGCAGAATACCTCGGAAAAAAATTATTGTAAGTTCCGATGCGCACGTTCTTTGGGATATAAAGGAACAGAGAGAATATCTCGAACTTCCTGAAATTCCTGTGGACGCAGAAAACGCGGGTGAATATATAATAAAGTATTTGAGAGGATGTTTATGAAGGAATTATCTTTAAATATTCTTGATATTGCGGAAAATTCCGTTAAAGCAAAAGCAACCCTTACAGAAATTGATATTACCGAGCAAGAGGATAAACTGACGCTTACCATAACCGATGACGGTTGCGGTATGACAGAAGAAATTTTAAAAACGGTGACCGACCCTTTTTATACTACACGCACTACGCGCAAGGTTGGAATGGGTATTCCGCTTTTAAAACTTGAGGCTGAACTTACGGGTGGAAGTCTTAGTATAAACTCCAAGCATATTTCGGAGTATCCGAATGACCACGGAACAGTAGTAACTGCTGTATTTTTTAAGAATCATATAGACTGCACGCCTTTGGGCGATGTGGTTTCAAGTTTAACCACTTTAATTCAGGGACATCCTGATACGGATTTTCTCTTTACTCATAAAACGGGGGAAAAAGAAATAACGCTGGATACCAGAGAACTTCGTGAGGTTTTAGGTGTAGATGTACCGCTTAATACCTACGATGTAATAAAGTGGATAGAAGAATATCTTAATGAGCAATATTTAGGCTGACGAGAGTTGAACCTAACTTAGTATAAATTAGTCAGAAAGGAAGATATATATGAAATCATTGGCTGAATTAAAAGCAATCAAAGAAAAAATGAAGGACAAGGTTGTTCTTCGTGAAGGTACGGCAGATGTACGCGTTGTAGTTGGTATGGCTACCTGTGGTATTGCAGCAGGTGCACGTCCTGTACTTAACGCTATGGTTGAGGCCGTAAATGAGGGCGGTTTAGCAGATAAGGTTACCGTTTCTCAAACAGGTTGCATAGGTCTTTGCCAGTACGAGCCTATCGTTGAAATTTTCGAAGCAGGCAAGGAAAAGGTCACCTATGTAAAGATGGACGCTGACAAGGCAAAGCGTGTAGTTGAAGAACATCTTAAAGGCGGCAAGATTGTTACCGATTATACAATCGCTGCATTTAAGAATTAATTTGGAGGTATAAATTTATGATTCGTGCACATGTACTTATTTGTGGCGGTACAGGTTGTACTTCTTCAGGCAGTTTGGATATTCAAAAGGCTTTTGCCGATAATATCGAAGCCTGCGGTCTTACTGAGGAAGTAAAAATTGTACAGACAGGTTGTTTCGGTCTTTGCGCATTGGGTCCTGTTGTTATCGTTTATCCTGACGGTACTTTCTACAGCCGCGTAACAACCGACGATGTTAAAGAAATTGTTGAAGAACATCTTCTTAAAGGCCGTGTTGTTGAACACTTGGTTTACAGCGATACCGGCGCTGGTGAAGAAATTGTTAATAAGGCAGAAATCGCTCTTAGCGACACTGCTTTCTATAAGTCACAGAACCGTGTAGTTCTTCGTAACTGCGGTGTTATCAACCCCGAAAGCATTGACGAGTATATCGCAATGGACGGTTATGAGGCTTTAGGTAAAGTTCTTACCGAAATGACACCTGAGGATGTTATTAAGGTTGTTACCGATTCCGGTCTTCGCGGACGCGGCGGCGGTGGCTTCCCCACAGGTTTCAAATGGTCACTTTGCGCACCTAATAAGGCTGACCAGAAGTATGTTGTTTGTAACGCTGACGAAGGTGGCCCCGGTGCATTTATGGACCGTTCTGTTCTTGAAGGCGACCCGCACGCCCTTATCGAAGCTATGGCTATTGCCGGCTACGCTATCGGCGCAACACAGGGTTACGTTTATGTTCGTGCTGAGTATCCTATTGCTGTTCGCCGTTTACAAAAGGCTATCGACGATGCCCGCGAATACGGTCTTTTAGGTAAGGATATCTTCGGTTCAGGTTTTGACTTTAATCTTCATATCCGTTTGGGCGCAGGTGCGTTCGTTTGCGGTGAGGAAACTGCTCTTATGACCTCTATCGAGGGTAACCGCGGTGAACCCAGACCCCGTCCTCCTTATCCTGCAGTTAAGGGTCTTTTCGGCAAACCTACTGTTGAAAATAACGTTGAAACCTTTGCTAACATTCCTCAGATTATTCTTCGCGGTGCCGAATGGTTCGCTTCTATGGGTACTGAGAAATCAAAGGGTACTAAGGTATTCGCTCTTGGCGGTAACATTAATAATACAGGTCTTGTTGAAATTCCTATGGGTACAACACTCCGCCATATTATTGATGATATCGGTGGCGGTATTCCTAATGGCAAAAAGTTCAAGGCTGCTCAAACAGGTGGTCCTTCGGGCGGATGTATCCCTGCTTCCTTAATCGATACCGAGGTTGACTACGATAACCTTACTGCTATTGGTTGTATGATGGGTTCAGGCGGTCTTATCGTTATGGACGAAGATACCTGTATGGTAGATATGGCTAAGTTCTTCCTTGAATTCACTGTTGACGAGTCCTGCGGTAAGTGTACTCCTTGCCGTGTAGGTACAAAGCGTCTTCTTGAATTACTTGATAAGATTACTCAGGGTAAGGGAACACTTGAAGATATTGACAGACTTGAAGAACTCTGTAACTATATTAAGCAGAATTCACTTTGCGGTCTTGGTCAAACTGCTCCTAACCCCGTTCTTGCAACACTTAACTTCTTCCGCGATGAGTATGTTGCTCACGTTGTAGATAAGAAGTGTCCTGCAGGTGTATGTAAAGACCTACTTAAATTCCATATTGATATGGATGTATGTATCGGTTGCGGTATGTGTGCTAAAAACTGTCCCGCAAGCGCTATCCATAAGACAGAATACGTTGCTCCAGGTCATAAACTCTTCTCTTATGAGATTGATCCTGACAAGTGTGTTAAGTGCGGCGTATGTATTGATAACTGTAAGTTTAAAGCAATTTCAAAGATATAAGAAAGGAGCCTAAAATAATGGATATGATTAATGTTAAAATTAACGGTATTGCAGTTAGCGTACCCAAAGGCTCTACTGTTTTAGATGCCGCACGTGCTGCAGGTGTTGAAATCCCCACACTTTGCTTTATGAAGGAAAAGAACGAAATCGGCGCTTGCCGTATTTGCGTTGTTGAGGTTAACGAGGGCAGAGGCTTCCGTATAGTTACTGCTTGCGTATATCCTGCAAGCGAAGGTATGGAGGTTCTTACCAATACCGAAAAAATTCAAAAGGCAAGAAAAACCACTTTGGAACTTATTCTCTCTACTCATGAGAAAAAGTGTCTTTCCTGCGTTCGTTCTACAAACTGCGAATTGCAGAAACTTTGCCGTGACTACGGTGTAGATGAAAACGCTTTCGGCGGTTTCAAACCCGAGTATGAACTCGATCTTTCTACACCTCACCTTGTAAGAGATAATAATAAGTGTATACTTTGCCGTCGTTGTGTGGCTGCTTGTGAAGAACAGTATGTTGGCGTTATCGGCGCAAACAACCGCGGTATTGATACTAATATCGGTACTCCTTTCGAGGTGGGCCTAGCAAATGTACCTTGTATTTCTTGCGGTCAGTGTACTGCTGTTTGTCCTACAGGCGCATTGGTTGAGAAGGACGATACTGCTAAGATTTGGGAAGCTCTTGCTGACCCTACAAAGCACGTTGTTGTTCAGACTGCTCCCTCTATCCGTGCAACTCTCGGTGAGTGTTTCGATATGCCTATCGGCACCAATGTTGAGGGTAAAATGGTTGCTGCACTTAAGCGTCTTGGCTTTGCTAAGGTATTTGATACCGACTTTGCTGCTGACCTTACTATTGTTGAAGAGGCTAACGAGCTTGTTGAGCGTATCAAGAACGGTGGCGTTCTCCCGATGATTACCTCTTGTTCACCCGGTTGGGTTAAGTTCTGCGAGTATTACTATCCTGATATGATTAATCACCTCTCATCCTGCAAGTCTCCTCAGCAGATGGCTGGTGCTGTTATCAAGACCTACTATGCAGAAAAAGCCGGCATTGATCCTAAAGATATAGTTTCTGTATCTGTTATCCCTTGTACTGCTAAGAAGTTTGAAATCGGCAGAGATGATCAGTCTGCTGCAGGTGTTCCCGATGTTGATATTGCTATTACAACCCGTGAACTTTCTCGTATGATTATGCGTGCAGGTCTTAACTTCACCGCTTTACCTGATGAAGAGTTTGACAATCCTCTCGGTGAAGATACCGGTGCTGCTGTTATCTTCGGTGCTACCGGCGGTGTTATGGAAGCAGCGCTTAGAACAGCTAACGATTGGCTTACCGGTAAG
>JAZQHI010000128.1:0-7284 GCA_045540535.1 Acutalibacteraceae bacterium
TGCACTCGGCAAAAGGACTTGAATTTAAAAATGTTTTCCTAATCGGTCTTGAAGAGGGGATTTTCCCTGGAAATCAGTCAATTTACGGTGGAATCGAAGAAATTGAAGAAGAACGCCGTTTGGCTTATGTTGCAATTACTAGAGCAAAGCGCAATCTTACAATTACGAACACAAGTATGCGTATGATGTTTGGCTCAACTAACAGAAATTTGCCTTCCCGTTTTGTAAAGGAAATTCCTGAAAGTTTATGTGATTTCAGGGGTTTTGTTCATCAGTATCAGCCAAAAACAGCCGTTTCTGCCTATACTCCTGCAAAACCGAGAACAAATGCTTTTGCAAGTTCTTTTACGGTACAAAAATCTGCTGGTGCTACTCAAACATCTTCGCAGTACTCTGTTGGACAAACTGTTACACATAAAACATTTGGTAAAGGTGTTATTTTGTCGGTTGCACCTATGGGTAACGACCATATTCTTGAAATTGCATTTGAAAACGTTGGTACTAAAAAGATTATGGCTAATTACTCAAAATTAACAGTTTAGCCACCATTTAGTAGAATTTTTGTTTTAATATTAGATTAATAAATTTAGGGAAGTTTTGGTGATTGGTATGATAGGAGGCAGTAAGATTGTTAAAATCACTGCCAAAACCGCGCTTTCGGGTAATATGCTTAAAGCAATTATAGTGTCGGCGGTCTTTTTGTTTTGCTGTTTTATTTGCAATTATTCCGCAGGAATATTTTCCTACACGGGTTATTATGTAATATCCGATATAATTTATATTTTAATGTCAATTTTTATACTAACGCCTTTGTTTTTAGGTCTTTTAAGATATATCTGGCGTATGTTATTTTCGGTTTACGATAATCCCGTTTCGGTTTTTTATTATATTTCCGAAAAATCGCTTTATAAAAGAGCGTTAAAGTTTATTTTTAATATTATGTTTAAAGCAGTACCTGTTGGAATTTTGCTTTATTTTCCGAATATTCTGCTTTGGTTTTTTTCAAAAGACTTTTTCTATGAAATGTTTGATTTAACAATGCCGTTATGGGTGGCTAATATCAATCAGTTATTGGTAATTCTTAATTTGGTTGCAGGTGTTATTTTAATTTTTTATATGCTTAAATTCTATTTAGCACCGATTTTGTTTATTGCAGATGAAGAAATGGCGGTTGAAGAAACGCTTCATATGTCGGCGGTGATTTCAAGAAAATCTTCACTTGATTTTATATATTTAGCAACTAGTTTTATAGGTTGGATATTACTGTCTGTACTTGTTATTCCTTTGATTTTCACCCTGCCGTATTTACTTTCGTCCTATGCTGTGCATGTTCGTTTTGCTATTGCAGAGTATAATAAACATATATCTCTTAAAAATGAAATGGGTAATAATTTATGGAATGTAACAGTATAATTTTAGCATCGGCTTCACCTAGAAGACAGGAACTTTTAAAAACGGTTGTTGAAGATTTTGAAGTTTTAGTTTCAAATGTAGATGAAATTGTTCCGCCCAAAATTTCTGCTTTAGAAGTGCCCCAGTTTTTAGCAACCATTAAAGCAAAGGATGTTGCAAAACATAATCCTGATAGGATAGTTATCGGGGCAGATACTTGTGTTTTTAACGGTGACGAAATACTCGGTAAACCTACCGACCGTGAGGACGCTTATAATATGTTACAGTCGCTATCGGGCAAAACTCATAGTGTTATTACGGGGTGCGCCTTAATAAAGGGAAATAAAAGCATTAGTTTTTCGGTTAAAACAGATGTTGAGTTTTTTGACCTTACCAAAAGCGAAATTGAAGATTATTTAAACACAAACGAACCTTTTGACAAGGCAGGTAGTTACGGCATTCAAGGAAAAGGTGCGCTTTTTGTTAAAAGGATTAACGGTGACTATTTTAATGTTGTAGGTCTTCCGATTTCTAAACTTTCAAGGGTGCTTAAAACATTTCGTGAATTAACAAAATAATGCTTGACAGTTGATAATTTTTGTACTATAATAACAAATGCTGATTATGAGATGCAAGGAATACGTTTTATGGCGTTTCCTTGCATTTTAGTTTTTTTAAAAAGGGGAGGCTTTTATTTAATGAGTATAGGTCAAGTGATTTTAAGAGCATTACTGGCAGTTATCATAGGTGGACTTATCGGTACAGAACGCGCCCGTCACGGACGTGCGGCAGGTATGCGTACACATATTTTGGTTTGCCTTGGTGCTATGCTTACGGCTATGATTGGTGTTTATGCAAATACAACATTTGGTGTAGGCGATATTACGCGAATTGCCGCGCAGGTGGTTTCGGGTGTCGGTTTTTTGGGCGCGGGTATGATTATACTTAAAAACGGAAATGTTATTACAGGTCTTACTACTGCGGCAGGTGTTTGGACTACTGCAACTATCGGTATGGCGTTGGGTTACGGATTTTATACAGGTGCTATAGTAGTTGCAGGACTTTTCTTATCAACCGTTATTCTTTTTGCAAAACTTGAACGCCGTAAAAAAAGTTTTGAAATTGTTTATGTTGAATGTGACAATATGTACCGTTTAAACAATTTAATGGAAGAATTTAAAACAGTAATTAAAACTGATTATTCTACCCATATCGTACCCTCTAAAAGCGGTAAAGACGGTAATATAGGAATACATATTGTAATCAATGGCAGTTCACTTTCAAATTTTGATGATTTATTAAAACTTGAAAGTGTAGTTTATGTAACTGATGAGCAATAATTTCAGGTGTTTTATTTGAGCGGACCTTACGGTCCGCTTTTTTTATTTTTTATTGCATAAAAATATTCAAAATATTCATTAATTTGCTTGAAAAAATGCATATTCTGGTGTATAATTTAAATAATTATATCTATGCGGTAAAGGAATGTTGTTTTATGACACGTAAACAAGCAAGAGAAGAGGCTTTTATTTTAATATTTGAAAAAGCCTTTAATGATATCGATAATACCGAAATTTTATCATTGGCGCAAGAGGTCAGGGATTTAGTACCTGATGAATACATTGAAAAAGTGTTTTTTGGTGTTTGCGATAATTTAGAGGAAATTGACGAATTAATTTCGAAAAATGCAGTTGGTTGGAAAATAGAACGTATTGGTAAAACCGCTCTTTCAATTTTAAGACTTGCTATTTTTGAAATAAAGTTTTATGACGAAATTCCAAATTCGGTTTCTATTAACGAAGCAGTTGAACTTGCTAAAAAATATGCTACTAAAGAAGATGCTTCCTTTATAAACGGAATTCTATCTACAATTGTTAAAGAATTATAATTTATGTCTGAAACAGTTATTAGTGTAAAACAACTGAATTTATATGTCAGGTCGCTAATTGAGGGTGACGTTCGTTTGGCACATATTTCGGTTGTGGGTGAAATTTCTAACTTTAAAAACCATTACTCAAGCGGACATTGGTATTTTTCCTTAAAAGATAACGACGCTACGATTAAATGCGTTATGTTTCGTGCAAACGCTTCAAGGGTTAAATTTGATGTTGCGGACGGTTTGCAGGTTGTTTTAAAGGGTAGGGTATCAATTTACGAAAAGGACGGTCAGTATCAGTTCTATGCAGAAGATATGACTGCCTACGGCGTTGGTGATATCGCCCTTAAATTTGAACAGACAAAGGAAAAACTAAGTAAAGAGGGTTTGTTCGATGCTGAAACAAAACGTGCAATACCTAAATTTCCTAAAAAAATAGCAGTTGTAACTTCACCTACAGGCGCGGCTGTAAGGGATATATTTAATATTCTTTCAAGGCGGTGGCCTATAGCCGAAATTGTTATGTGTCCTGTATCGGTTCAAGGTGAATTGGCAGTGCCCGAAATGTTAAATACGCTTGACAGAATTTATAAATTAAGCGGTATTGATATTATAATTATTGGTCGTGGTGGCGGTTCTAGGGAAGATTTATGGGCTTTTAACGATGAAACTTTGGCTAGGAAAATTTATGAATCACCATTTCCTGTAATTTCGGCAGTAGGTCACGAAACCGATTTTTCAATTTCAGATTTTGTTGCGGATTTACGTGCTCCAACACCATCCGCTGCAGCAGAACTTGCAGTTCCCGATATCACAGAATTGCTTGAAAAATTAAATAAATACAAAAATGTTTTAAAGAATTATTTAAATGCAAAGTATGATTTATCTTTAGCAAAATTTGAAGCCGCTGTGGCTAACCCTTATTTTAAAAATGCAAATGAAATTATTGTGGACAAACGAGCCGAGCAACTAGATAAACTATGTGATAAATTGCGCGAAAATGTTAAAAAACATTACTCTAATTGCGAAAGCATTTTTCTTAAAAACGTTGCTTTGCTTGATAGTTTAAGTCCTTTAAAAACACTGTCGCGCGGTTTTGTTTCGGCAAAGTTAAATGGTAATTTTATTAAATCTGCTAATGATTTTTCGGTTGGCGATCTTTTAAATTTACGCTTTGCTGACGGCGAAGCCGATTGCGAAGTAAAAACAAAACGAGGTGTGTAATTAATGGCACAAAATAATATTGATTTTGAAAAATCTCTTTCTGAGTTAGAAAAAATCATTCAAAAACTCGAAAAAGGGGAATGTTCACTCGAAGAATCCATAACCCTTTTTGAACAAGGAATAAAATATACTGACGAGTGCCGTAGCGCCCTCGAAAATGCAAAAAACCGTATAACCGATTTGACCGAAGCGGAGTCGGAGGAATAGAATTGATAGATAAATTTTTAAACGATTATAAAAAAATTATTGACAAGGAAATTGATAGATTTTTTCCTGATTTAAATACTGAGTATAAAGAAGTAGTTGAAGCGTCGCGTTACAGTTTGACTTTAGGCGGCAAGCGTATCCGCCCAATACTTATGCTTGAGTTTGCCAAGGTGTGCGGTGGAAATATTGATGATGTTATGCCGTTTGCTATTGCGCTTGAAATGATTCATACCTATTCGCTGATACATGACGATTTACCTTGTATGGATGATGACGATTTACGCCGCGGAAAACCATCCTGCCATATAAAATTTGGGGAAGATACCGCGCTTTTAGCGGGGGATACTTTACTGACTGAGAGTTTTGGTGTTGCGCTTAAATCCAACGCTTGCCCTCAAAATAAACTTCGCGCACTAGATGTTTTGTGTGCACGCGCAGGCGTTAACGGTATGATTGGCGGTCAGGTTATGGATTTAAAGTTTGAAAAAATCACACCTGACTTAGAGCAACTTAAAACAATGTGCCTTAAAAAAACGGGTTGTTTAATTTCTGCCGCGGCAGAAATCGGTTGTATTTTAGCCGGGGCTGATGATGATACTATTAATACAGCGTGTAACTTTGCTTTTAAGGTTGGTCTTGCTTTTCAGATTATTGATGATATCCTTGACGTTACGGGTGATGTTTCGGTTTTAGGTAAACCTATAGGTAGCGATGCCCAAAACGAAAAAACAACATTTGTTACTCTGTTAGGGCTTGAGGGTTCGCAAAAACTTGCAAAAGATTTAACAGATGAAGCGTTATTGCTACTGGATAAGTTTGACGGAAATACAGACGGTTTGAGAGTTTTAACAGAATATCTTCTTAAGAGAAATTTTTAAAGGAATGTAAAATATTTTGGATTATCCTATTCTTAGTAAAATTAAATCCCCTGAGGATGTTAAAAAACTGAATATAGGCGAAACTGAGGTACTTTGTCAGGAAATACGAAACTGTATTATTGAAACCGTTTCCAAAAACGGCGGTCATTTGGCTTCGAATCTAGGTGCAGTTGAATTAACCGTTGCTTTGCACAGAGCCTTTAATTCACCCGAAGATGCGATAATTTTCGATGTTGGTCACCAGTGTTATACCCACAAACTACTAACCGGCCGCTTTGAAAAATTTTCTACAATTCGTACCGAAAACGGAATTTCAGGTTTTTTAAAACCGAGTGAAAGTGAGCACGATAAATTTATTACGGGACACAGCAGTAATTCGGTTTCGGCGGCATACGGAATTTATAAAGCAAAGCGTTTAAAGGGCGAAAAGGGTACTGCGGTTGCAGTTATCGGTGACGGTGCGCTTACAGGTGGTATGGCTTATGAAGCCCTTAATAATGCAGGTTCTGATAAAGGGAATTTTATTGTAGTTTTAAATGACAATAAAATGTCTATTTCAACTAATGTAGGCGCTTTATCGCGCACACTTACAAAACTAAGAAATAAACCCCGTTACCACCATTTTAAGTTTGCACTCAGCAAATTTTTGCAAAAAATACCTTTAATTGGTAATCCGCTTAATAAATTTCTTTATAAAATTAAAGAAATCACTAAAAGCATTTTCTACCGCAAGGATATTTTCTCTTCCTTAGGGTTTAATTATTTAGGTCCTGTTGACGGTCATAATATTGAAGCAATGGAAGATTTGTTTAAAATCGCAGAAAATTATGACAGACCTTCTTTTATACACGTAATTACAACTAAAGGTAAAGGTTATCATTTTGCAGAAAATAGCCCCAATAATTATCATGGCGTTTCTTCTTTCAATATTGAACAGGGGGCGGAGTGTTCTGCAAAAGAAAACTTTTCAAGCGTTGCTGGGGATACGTTATGTGAATTAGCAGAAACCGATTCTTCAGTTTGCGCTATTACCGCCGCTATGACCGAGGGTACGGGTTTAAATTTATTTGCAGAAAAATATCCTGACAGATTTTTTGATGTCGGCATTGCCGAGGGTCACGCTGTAACTTTTGCCGCAGGGTTGGCTTCAAACGGTTTAAAACCTTATTTTGCAGTTTATTCCACCTTTTTGCAACGCGGTTTTGACCAGATTATTCACGATTGTGCGATTGGCGATTATCCCGTTAAGTTTTTAATTGACCGCGCAGGCATTGTCGGTGAAGACGGCGAAACCCACCAAGGTGTTTTTGACGTTTCTTATCTTACATTAATACCTAAAATTACAATTTATTCACCCGCGAGTTTTGAAGAATTGCGATTTAGAATTAAGGATACTAACGAAAATAGCAAAATTGTAGCAATAAGATACCCCAGAGGATGCGAAGACTTTACTTTGGATTTTGATTTAAAAGCGGATTGTTCTGTTTTTGGTGGTAGCAGTTCAAAAGCGATTATCACTTATGGAAGACTTTTTTCGGAGGCTTCAAAAGCATATATTAAAAACAAGAACTTTAGTTTAATTAAACTGAATAAGATTTATCCTTTAAGTCACGATATTATCACCGCCGTTTCGGGTTTTGAAGAAATACACTTTTTTGAAGAGAGTGTTAAAAACGGTGGTATTGGTGAACATTTATTATCGCAACT
>JAZQHI010000129.1:0-28339 GCA_045540535.1 Acutalibacteraceae bacterium
GCTATCACTTCAAAAGGGATATAACATCCGTTTTCCCCAATGCACAATTCGTTATTTTGGTCTAATACTATATTGACAACCGTGTCGCCCCTTTTAAATACCGCTGTTTTAGTAAACCCATTCCACGACGGTGGAAATTTAAAAACAACCGTTTCAAATTTCACACTGTCCGATACTACGTTGTCCTTAATTAAAAGGACATTGTTTTGTAATACTTCTGCACTTATCATACACTTTCCTTTCTGCTTGCATACACAACTTTATGATAACTTCATACCTCGCCGCCATTCACCGACAAACAAAAAGAAAAAACCTGCCCGCCAAAAAGCGAACAGGTTTAAAATTCTGTTAATTATTCTTTTTCGATAAGCGCAATAGCCAAATCGTCAAGTTGAGCCTTGTCAACACCCGACGGTGCTCCCGACATAAGTTCACTCGAATTTGAAATCTTGGGGAATGCAATAACATCACGCAAACTGTCACAACCGCACATAAGCATTACAAGTCTGTCAAGACCTATGCCCATTCCTCCGTGAGGTGGCGCGCCGTAACGGTAAGCATCCACAAGGAAACCGAATTTCTCGGCTGCCTCTTCATCGCTAAGACCCAAAGCCTTGAACATTCTCTTTTGAAGTTCGGGGTCGGAAATTCTGATAGAACCGCTAGAAAGTTCAACACCGTTAAGCACAAGGTCATAAGCCTTGGCAAAAACCTTTTCGGGCGCGGTGTCAAGATACTCAAGACATTCGTCTAGCGGAGAAGTAAAGGGGTGGTGCATAGCATCCCAGTTACCAGTTTCCTCGTTATACTCAAAGAAGGGGAATTCTGTAATCCAAAGGAAATTATAACCCTCAGGTATAATATCAAGTTTTTTCGCAACGGTAAGTCTTAGTGCGCCTAAAACTGACAATGCAATATTCTTGCGGTCGGCAACTATAAGCACAACGTCACCCTTTTGGGCGCCTGTACGCTCATAAATAGCCTTCATTTCTTCCTCGGTCATAAATTTAGCAAATGAACAGTTGGGAACATCCTCACTCCAACGAATAAAGGCAAGTCCCTTAGCGCCAATGCCCTTAGCCTCTTCGGTAAGTTTATCAATCTCTTTACGTGTGTACACAGATGCCGCATTCTTTGCTGTAATTGCTCTTACAGTTCCGCCGTTTTTAACGGTATCGGCAAAAACACCAAAACCACAATTTTCAACTATGTCAGATAAATCTTTTATCTTCATATCAAAACGGGTATCAGGTTTGTCTGAACCGTAGTCGTTCATAGCCTCTGTAAAAGTAAGCCTTGGAAGAGGGGTAGGAATATCAACATTTAAGATTTCCTTAAACAGTCTTTTTACATAACCTTCCGCAATAGCGTAAATATCTTCGGGCTCTACAAATGACATTTCAAGGTCAATCTGTGTAAATTCAGGTTGACGGTCTGCTCTTAAGTCTTCATCGCGGTAGCAACGCGCAATCTGCATATAACGGTCAAAACCCGAAAGCATAAGCAACTGCTTATAAAGTTGGGGTGACTGCGGAAGCGCAAAGAAACTGCCCTTTTTAATTCTTGAAGGCACAAGATAGTCACGTGCGCCCTCGGGTGTAGATTTAATAAGGGTTGGGGTTTCAATCTCCACAAAATCATTTTCGTCAAAATAATCTCTTGTAACCTTAACAATTTTATGGCGCATTAATATATTACTTTGTATATCGGGGCGACGTAGGTCAAGATAACGGTATCTAAGACGAAGTTCCTCGTTAGCGTTAGAATCGTTAAGAATTTCAAAAGGCGGAGTTTCTGCCATACCTAAAATCTTAAGGGTAGTAACCTCAATTTCAATTTCGCCCGTAGGAATTTCGGTATTAATAGCCGAACGTATTCTTACCTTACCCTCTGCCATTACAACATATTCGCTGTGAAGCGAGGCGGCTTTTTGGAAAATTTCCCTATCGGTATTATCGTCAAAAGCCAACTGAACAATACCTGTACGGTCGCGCAAATCAACGAAAATAAGACCGCCAAGATCGCGCTGTCTTTGTACCCAACCACAAACAGTTACTGTTTTGCCCTCATTCTCTCTTGTAAGCGTGCCGCAATAATCGCTACGCTTTAAACCGTTCATTCTGTCAAGAGCCATTTGTAAAAAACCTCTTTTTTGTTATATTATTTCGGCAATATTTCTGAAAATCTGCTCACGCATAGCCTCGCCGAATTCTTCTACTATTTCGTCTATTTTAATTTCTCTTACCGAGCCCTCTGCCATATCTTTAAGTTTTGCCTTACCGCTTTCGATTTCGTCATCACCTAATACAATATGGAATTTAGCGCCTATTTTATCGGCAAACTTCATCTGGGCTTTAAGCGAGCGATTACAAATATCGGTTTCAACCTTATAGCCTTCAAGCCTTAATTCCGCACAAAGCGCACTAGCCTTTAAAGCCGCTTTTTCGCCCATAGTTGCAATATAAAGGTCGGTAGTGGGTGCTTTTGGCATTTCGGTATTGTTAGCCTTTAAAAGCAACATAAGTCTTTCAATACCCATACCAAATCCAAGCGATGCCACCTGCGGACCGCCCATCTGGGAAATAAGACCGTCATATCTGCCGCCACCGCAAACGGTTGACTGCGCACCGATATCGCCCGAAACAAATTCAAAAACAGTACGTGTATAATAGTCAAGACCTCTTACTATGTGAGGATTTACTGTAAACTCAATATTCTGCGCCTTAAGGTGCGCCTTTACACCCTCAAAATGCTCGCGGCATTCGTCACACAAATAATCAATAACTACAGGTGCCGTTGAGGCAATGGAAGAACAAATCGGCGACTTGCAGTCAAGTATCCGCATAGGATTACGTTCTAAGCGTTCTTTACAAGTTGCGCAAAGTTCTTCAATATTTTTGCTGAAATATTCTTTTAGTGCCGCGTGGTAAGCCTTGCGGCATTCGGGACAACCTATAGAATTTATTTCAAGCGAGATTTTATCAATCCCTACGCTTAAAAGTACCTGACGTGCAAGGGCTATAACCTCGGCATCGGCACTGGGTTCTTTCGCTCCTATACACTCAACACCGAATTGATGAAACTCTCTTAGTCTTCCCGCCTGCGGTTTTTCATAACGGTAGCAACCGCCTATATAGCAAACCTTCGCAGGTAAAGCACCGTTTACGATACCTTTTTCTATAGCACTGCGAATAACACCTGCGGTAAGTTCGGGTCTTAGGGTTATTGATCTGCCGCCCTTATCATCAAAAGTATACATTTCCTTTTGAACAACATCGGTAGTATCACCAACACTGCGTAAAAATACCTCCGTATGCTCAAAAACAGGCACGCGGATTTCCTTAAAGCCGTAAAGGGAAGCCACTTCTAACATTTTGCTTTCAACAAACTGCCAATTATGAATTTCATCGGGCAAAATGTCATTAGTACCTTTTACGGCGCGATTAATTTCTGCCATTTTTTATCTCCTAATTATTTGTCATTCTTAACTATTTCACGCCAATCAAGATCGCCGCGCTCTAATCCGTGGATAAGCATTTCTGCAGTTGCAATATTTGTAGCAACAGGGATATTGTGCACGTCACAAAGGCGCAAAAGTGCCTGCTCGTCAGGCTCGTTGGGTTTAGGATTAAGTGGATCACGGAACATAAGCAAAAGGTCGATTTCATCGCAACCTATACGTGAAGCGATTTGTTGAGAACCGCCCTGTGAGCCGCTCAAAAATCTAACTATTTCAAGACCCGTAGCCTCGGACACGGTTTTACCTGTGGCTCCCGTGGCAACAAGATTGTACCTGCTTAAAATGCCGCAATAAGCGATGCAAAACTGTACCATCAATTCTTTCTTTGCTTCGTGTGCAATTAAGGCTATTGTCATAATTTCTAGTCCTTTCAGATTTTTTTAAGTTTTGGTAATAAAAGTCGCTCGCCCAAAAGCCTTGAGGCTATTCTCGAAAAAGCCTTTGCCGCTTTTGAACGGTGACTGATTTTATGTTTTAAGGAAAGTAACGCCAGTTCCTCACTTTCGGGCACAATACCTATAAGGCGTTGCGCAGAACCGTCAATAATCTCATCTATACTTTTAAAACGGTATTTTCCCTTACGTTTTAAAACAAAACGGTTAATAATAAGGCGGGAGGCAATTCCTGCTTCGCTAAGCACCTTGCCTATAGCGCCTGCATCCCTTACAGAAATGGGGTCAGGAACTGCAACCGTTAAAAACAGCGCACCTTTTGGAAGACAAGAATAAAGAGGGGGATTTATTCCTGCAGGGAAGTCAAAAATCACTGTATCAAACATCTCTGACACTTTATTCACGAATGAAGAAAAGGCGAAATAATCAACCATTCCCGTGTTTTGCGGTGCAGGGATAAAATAAAGTTCTTCCGCCGCTTCACTTTTATAAAGCGCGTCCTCAATTTCCTTGCCCATCAGTATATCGGAAAGGTCAAAAACTGTTGATTCTTCGGCGCCAAGCATAATATCAAGGCAACGAAGTCCCTCATCCATATCAACAAGCAAAACCTTTTTGCCCTTTTTGCAAAGAGCGATTCCCAAACCCACCGAAACGGTAGATTTACCGACGCCGCCTTTGCCCGAAGTTACAGCAATAACTTTGCTCATATAGCACTCCCCATCATACTTACCATTCCCAATATGATGTTATATTTTATCATATTGTAATTTTTTTGTCAATTTAAAATGGCTTATTTTACTAATAAATATATTATATATTTTAATCTAATACAACAAAGGGCATATCCTCTGTCGGTGAATTACTGTCTGCATAGAAATAACTGTCAAGTATCGCTCTTACAACCGAACCTGCCGAGTAACCCGAATTACCGTGCTCTAACACTACAGATATTGCAATTTCGGGTTTATCAAAGGGGGCAAAGGCTATAAACACACTGTGGTCAACCTTGCCCTGTACCTGTGAAGTACCTGTTTTACCGCCAACCTTTATAGGATAATCACCTAAAGCCGCGCGTCCCGTACCGTCCACAGTAACCGATAACATACCTTCCTTTACCGCATCAAGATTTACCTTGCTCATAGCAACTGTGTTTAAAGTCTGCGGTTCTACGTCATTATAAACTTCCGACATATTATAAGAAACTACGCTATCAATAAGGGTGGCTTTATAGTGGGTTCCGCCGTTAGCAAGCGTAGCGGTGTAATTAGCCAACTGCAAGGGAGTAAACGCGTTCATCTGTCCAATAGAAATCTGTAGCGTATCACCGCCGAAACCGTTGCTCTCAGGCTCAATTATAATGCCCTTGGCATCGTCAACCTCAACACCCGTTTTAACACCTAAACCAAACTGTTTAAAATAATCGGTAAGGGTTAGCGCACCTATTCTTCTGCCTAAATCAAAGAAGAAATAGTTGCAACTTTTTGAAAGTGCGGTTTTAAGATTCATATGTCCGTGATAGTGCATACAGTCAGGTTGATAGTCGGCAAAATAAGCGTAATTCCGAACACATTTTATAGTTTCGCCAAACGTATAATGATTATTTTCCAGAGCCGCAATAGCAACTGCAGGTTTTATTGTAGAACCTACGGGGTAAACACCCTGAAACGCTCTGTTCATAAGCGGTTTTGCAGGGTTTGCCGCTAAGGACTCATACTCTTTATTCATTGTAGCGGAATCGTAGGTCGGATAATTCGCGGCGCATAAAACCTCGCCCGAATCAATCCTTACCGCTACTGCCGCCCCTGCAAGACAGGAACCGCCCTCGCTTTGAAGCGAACGCACAATATCACTAAGCGAATTCTGCGCCGTTCTCTGCATAGTTTTATCAAGGGTAAGCATTATGGTTTTACCGGCAATCGGTTCTTTGGTTACTTCCTTTGAAATTATGTTGCCGTTTGTGTCAAGACGGTATGTAATTTCACCGTCTATTCCGCGCAAATAATCCTCGCCCCATTTTTCAATACCGCTTTTGCCCACCTTATCGTCATAAGAGTAGCCCTTTGCCTTGTATTCTTCCCAGTCCTCTTTATAAATAGGACCTACCGAGCCTATAAGGTTTACTGCAAGCGAGGTATCGGTATATTCTCTAAAAGGTACAACGTCAACCGTAACCCCGTTAAGCCTGAAAGAAGATTCCGAAATTTTAAGCATTAATTCGGTGGGAATATCCTCAGCAAAAGTAAATGGGTACGAAACCGAAAAATCAGATGCCGTCATACTGTATCTTATTCCCATTATTTTACGTTTGTCGCTGTCACTGTATTCTTCTAATTCATATTTTTCGGTCATTTCCAAAAAACAGTTTTCTGCCGTAGCATAGTGGGCAAGTTCCAAGGTTTTACGCAAATCGGCAATCTCGTCTTCCATATCGGGTTTAAAAGAATAAGGCGCCTGAGATTCCAAGGGTAGTTTGTCCTTATACTCGGCGTTATACTCGCCCATTAAATTAACTAAGGTAAGTATAACATCATTAAGGTTGTCCGATATATAAGCCTTGTTGAAAACTATATTATAACCGTCGCGGTTTATAGCAATCTGCCTTCCGTAACAATCAAGAATTTCGCCGCGCGGCGCCTTTAAAACAGATGTAAGCACCGAAGTTGCACCGTCGTTTTTATCGGTGAATTCCTCGGCGTTAGTAACCTGTATTGAATAAATTCTTAATGTAAAAAGCAGTATTGCAATGATAAGTACAAAAGACAAAACCGTAAGTTGTGTCTGACTTTTTTTCTTAAAAGGCAAAACCTTTTCCTCCAAAAATTAATGTTGGTTTTTAACTTTGTCAAAATGTTTAAAAAGAAAATAAAAAGGTATAACAAAAACCGATGTATATATCGCAGAAGCCAGCGAAAAACTGAACAAAAATTCAAGACTGTGCTGCATATTAAAACCTATTGCGTGAAAAATCAGCCAATCAGCCCCAAAATACAAAACCGAAACAATCAGTGATAAAACAGCCGCCGCTCTGATATTTTTATTAAAAAGATTGTTCGCCGCAAGGCAAACCCCTACACCGATTATAAGCAACGCTATCGTGTTAAAGCAATAACTTCCGCTTGTAACACTGTCAGCGCAAGCGCCGGTAATAAAACCTGCAAAAGCCGCCCTTTTTATGTCCGAAAAAAGCGAATACGCGCAAAGCACAGGTAAAATTATAAACGGAGTTGCGTTTTTTATTGAAATGATGCTGAATCCGTCAGAAAAATTAAGTATTATTACCGCAAGAAATAAGAAAACGGTTAAAAAAGCAATAAGGGGATGTTTCTTTTTATAAAGCATTATTCGTCACCGCTTCCAACCGTTAATCCGCCCTGACCCTCAAATGAAGTTATAACCATAACCTCACGCAGATTTTCAATATCTGCAAAAGGCTTAACAGAAGCAAAAATCGAGGTGTTGTACTCGTCACTGCCTATGGACTGTATCGTGCCGATAAGTAACCCCTCAGGGAAAATCCCCTCGCCCGAAGTCACAACATAGTCGCCTAACGCTACAGTGCAGGAACGGGAAAGATTGTAAAGCCTTGTGTTACCGTCCTTCGCCTGTTCTAACGAACCCGAAAGCACACCCGAGTCACTCGTTCGGTTATCAAGTGCGCCCAAAGTAATGTCGGGGCTTAAAATGGTATCTACCTTTGCGGTAGTAAGCCCTACTTCACTTATAAAACCAACCAGTCCCGCATCGGTAATAACAGGGTCGTATTTAGAAATATCCGAAGATGAACCTTTATTTATAACAAAACTCATATAAGGGTCACCGTTATCCCTTGAAATAAGGGTTGCGTGGGCAAACTTAAAATCGGGATTAGCATCCTTGATTTCAAGATAATCCTTGTAAAAATCGTTCTGTCGGGTTGCCTCTTCGTAATCGGCAAGTTGTTCTCTTAAACTACTCAATTCGGCTTCAAGTTCGGAATTTTTAAGCATAATTTCGTTGCCCTCGGTATATGCCGAAACAAAATTCGACACCGAGTTTGAAATTTTTGTAACCGCCGCTCTGAAAGGCGCGGTAACCGTTCCCAGAATATCCGCCTGAGGCGATATTCTGCCCCCTATTAAAAATGAGGTAACCGAAATTGCTATTAAAACAATCACAACCGTTAATATTAGTTTAAACTGTTTACTGCGAAAGAAAAAACGCATTTTTATCCTCCGTTTTGCGAATAAAGTTTCGCAACTAATCCTTTAAAATTTATCTGAAACGCTTTCCTCTTCTGAAAACATAGTTTTGGAAACCGCTGTCCGATTCAAGCCTTTTGGCCGTACCAAGTACCACACAGTCAAGCGGATTTGCCGCAACTGTTACGGGCATACCCGTTTCCTCGGCTATAAGTTCGGCAAAACCTCGAAGAAGCGCGCCGCCACCTGTAAGAGTTATACCCCTGTCGATTATATCAGCCGCAAGTTCAGGCGGAGTTTTTTCAAGGGTTAAACGTATAGTATCAATTATCTGCGAAATGGGGTCTGCCATAGCCGAACGCACCTCTTCCGAAGTGATTACAACGTTTTTGGGCAAACCGTCAACCTGATTTCGACCCTTAATTTCAATACTTGTTTCATTTTCGTAAGGCTTTGCAGAGCCTATTTCAATTTTAATCTGCTCGGCAGTGCGCTCGCCTATAAGCAAATTATGCTTTCTGCGTACATAATTTATAATGGCTTCGTCAAGGTCGTCCCCTGCTATACGTATAGACTGCGCCGTAACAATGTCCCCAAGCGAAATTACCGCAACTTCACTTGTACCGCCGCCAACATCTACAACCATACTTCCTGCCGCATCCCAAACGGGAAGCCCTGCGCCTACTGCCGCCGCCATAGGTTCTTCTACCAAATCAACATCTGTAGCGCCTGCCTGCTTTGCCGCATCGTAAACCGCACGGCTTTCAACCTCGGTAACACCTGCAGGAATACAAACTACCATTCTCACTCTCGAAAAAAGTGAACCTTTTAATGCCTGACTTACAAATCTTTTAAGCATTGCGGCGGTTACGTCAAAGTCGGCAATTACACCATCTTTAAGCGGTCTTACCGCAACAATTGAACCCGGCGTTCTGCCTATCATTTCCTTAGCCTCGGTTCCAACGGCTCTTACAGCATCGTTTCTTATATCATAAGCCACTACCGATGGCTCTCTCATAATAATTCCTTTTCCTTTAAGGCAAACTAAAGTATTTGCTGTGCCTAAATCGACACCAATATCTCTTGTAAACATAACTCTCTCCGTTCTTTTTTCTTAATAATTAGGGCACAATAAATTCTACTGCATTGTGAACATTTTGAATTTCGATTACATTTTTTCCCTCGGCAAATTCGCCGTCCAAAGTCCAGGAAACGCCCTCTCCGCCCGAAACTGTGATTTTATTTGTATGGAAAAATTCCATACCCTCGCGGTTAAGGTCTTTTTTAAGTATACCGTCAACAAGTGGTTGGAGTTTTAACACATTATCGGGATTTTTAATAAGCAAAACCTCAAAAAGTCCGTCATTAAGTTTTACAACACTGTCATCAAACTTAACTATTCCCCCTACTGACATCGAGTTTGAAATCGCGCCGAAAAGGAAATCACCCTCAATTTCACGGTCATCGCAGGTAAATTTCAAATGAATGGGCTTTATGTTGCCAAGGCTCTTTACTCCCTCAAAAACATAAGCCGCCTGACCGAGTACGTTTTTAATCTCTTGCGGTGCTGAATACGAAGCCGAGGTAAAAGCGCCAAAAGACGCGGTATAGGAAAAATACTTGTCGCCGAATTTCCCTATATCAAGTAAAAGTTCTCTGCCCGTTACTATATCCTTAGCGGCATCTTTAATAACTTTAGAAATATTAAGCCCCGAAGACCACTCATTAAGCGTGCCCGACGGAATGTAGCCAAGTTTGCATTTTACACCCGACTGCATAAGTCCCGTTATTACTTCGTTTAAAGTACCGTCACCGCCGCAAACAACAATAACATCAAACTCGTTTTGAGTAAGGCTTGCCACCTTTACAGTAGCATCGCCCTTATCTTTTGTCGGATAAACTGTTACTTCGTAATCCGCTCCCGACAGTATCTCAACAACCCTTAAAAGTTCTGTTCTCATTTTTGCTTTTCCCGAACAGGGATTAACAATCAACAGAAGCCTTTTTCCGTTCATAAAGCATTTCCTTTCTGAGATAATGAAATTTGCAATTTATCTGTAATTAATGGGCAATGTTGCTGTAGCGTTAAGTTCAGTTCCCGAAACATTACCGTCATTAAATTCGTATATTGCCTGCGCGCCTACCATTGCCGCGTTATCACCGCAATATTTAAGCGGTGGATAAAAAAGTTCAAAACCTCTGGTTTTACACTCCTCATCCATTCTTCGCCTTAATTCACTGTTAGCCGAAACGCCGCCCGCCAGAACAATTTTTTTGTATCCGCCGTTCTCTGCCGCCTTAAATGTATTGTCTATCAACATATCGCAAACCCTTTCGCGAATTGTGGCGCAGAGTACTGGCACATCAATTTCCTCGCCCTTTTGATTTGCGTTGTGAACAGTATTAATAACCGCCGTTTTAAGACCCGAAAAGGAGAAATCGTACTCTCCCCCGCCCGACTTTGGATACGGTAGCGGATATTTTTTAAAATCGGCTACAGTAGCAATCTTATCAAGGGTTACTCCACCCGGATATTCCAACCCTAAACATCTTGCGGTTTTATCGAAACATTCGCCTGCGGCGTCATCCCTTGTGCCGCCTATTATTTTAAATTCCGTGTAATCTGTAACCTCTGCCAGAACCGTGTTTCCGCCCGATACCAAAAGGCATAAAAACGGCGGTTCTAAATCAGGGTGGGCAATGTAATTTGCCGCTATGTGCGAACGTAAATGGTGTACGGGAATAAGCGGTACTCCAAGCGATAACGCCAAACCTTTAGCAAAATTAACACCAACAAGCAGCGCGCCTATAAGACCGGGCGCAAATGTTACCGCAACGGCATCAATGTCACCGTAAGAAATGCCTGCTTCGGTTACCGCTTTGTCACAAACCGCAGAAATCGCCTCTGTGTGTCTTCTCGAAGCAATCTCGGGCACAACACCCCCGTAAATACGGTGCTCCGCAATTTGTGTTGCTATTATATTAGAAAGAACCGTTCTGTCCTCTACAATCGCTACCGAAGTTTCGTCACAAGAGGACTCAATCGCTAATATTTTCATCTTTTTCAAACCTTTTTGTCATTATAATCGCATCTTCTTTGGGGCTATCGTAAAAGTTTTTTCTTATTCCTTCCCTTTTAAAGCCCATTTTTTCATAAAGCGAAATAGCGCCCGAATTCGACTGCCTTACTTCTAAGGATACAAAGGCTAAAGATAACTCTTTTGCCAAATCGAAAACCCTTTCTATAAGCGCCCTGCCTATCCCTTTTTTGCGTTCTTCGGGGAAAACTGCCACATTCGTAATATAACCCTCGTCTAAAATGCAACTTATCCCTATATATCCAAGCACTCCGCTGTCGCCTACAGCAACAAAAAACTTAGTGCCGCGGACAAAAGCATCTAAAAGCGCATTTTCACTCCAAGGCTCCGAAAAACAGATTTTTTCAAGGTCGGCTATTTTTTTAATATGCTCCCTTTCGAGCGGAACTATCTTAAAACCTTTAAAAGCCAAATCTATAGCATCAAAAATTTCATCTCTGCAAGCCCTGTAAACTTCTATCGGGCAATTATAAGGGTCGGCAATTCCACCGCCTAAAACCGAAACTTTTGCCGATGCGTGCGGCATAAGATACGCCGCGTGAGTGCCCGACATACAAATAATTTTATCCGCCCAATTGATATCCTCGGTACTCAGTTGCCGCGAAATATGACCGCTTATGTCAACGCCTTTTTCAAGGCACGCATCTTTAGATTTTTCGCTCACGGGCGAACCGTCAGCCGCTAAACCGCCGCTTCTTACCGAAATACCCTCAATGTTAAGGGATTTTAAATACCCCTCTGCCATAGGACTTCGGCAGGTATTACCCGTGCAAACAAATAAAATATTCATAATTTTTATCCCTTAGCCTCTAACCAGGTATCGCCAAAAGCCGCATCCGCCGTTAACTTGACCGCCAACATCGCCGCTTGTGACATTTCTTCCGATAAAATTGCGCAAACCCGCTCAGCATCCTCACGGCTGCACTCAACAATCAGTTCATCGTGTACCTGAAGTATAAGTTTTGCAGTAGGCACCTGGACTCCAAGGCGCTCATAAACCTTAATCATTGCAAGTTTAATAATATCGGCAGCAGTCCCTTGTATCGGGGCATTTCGGGCAACACGCTCGCCAAACGCCCTTAACATTCCGTTTGAATTATTAAGTTCGGGCAGATACCTGCGTCTGCCGAAAAGGGTGGTGACAAAACCGTCAAGTTTAGCCTGCTTTATCGTGTTTTCCATATATTCGGCTACACCCGAATAACTTGCAAGATAATTTTTTATATAACTGTCCGCCTCGGCTCTTGTTACCCCTATATCCTTAGAAAGCGAAAAAGCGCCGATACCGTAAACTATACCAAAATTAACCGCTTTAGCGCGACTTCGCATAATAGGCGTTACCATATCTTCGGGCATACCGAAAACCTGCGCCGCAGTAGCGGTGTGAATATCCGTACCCGAAGTAAATGCCTCTATCATATTTTTATCTTTTGCAATACTCGCCAAAACCCTTAGTTCTATCTGCGAATAGTCGGCATCGCATAAAACTCTGCCCTTTGGGGCTATAAAGTATTCTCTTAACCGCTTTCCCTCTTCGGTTCTTACAGGTATATTCTGTAAATTCGGCTCTAAAGAACTAATTCTGCCCGTTCTTGCTTCAGTTTGGTTGAATGTTGTATGAATTCTACCGTCCTCTGCGATACAGGTCCTTAACCCATCCGCATAGGTTGATTTCAGTTTAGCCAACTGCCTGAATTCCAAAAGTTTTGATACTGCAGGGTGCTTATCTTTAAGTTCCTCTAACACTTCTGCATTAGTACTGTAACCGCTCTTGGTCTTTTTCTTAGCAGGAAGACCCAATTTTTCAAACAAAGCCACACCCAACTGTTTTGGGGAATTAAGGTTGAATTCATAGCCTACAAGTTGGAAAATTTCACTCTCAATCGCCGAAATTCTTTCTCCCAATTCTTCGCTCAGGTCTTCAAGACCCTTTTTATCAACCAAAAATCCGCACTCTTCCATACTGCCAAGCACTTGTGCCAGCGGCAGTTCGATTTCCTCTAAAAGATTTAATTGGTTGGTTCTCTCAAGTTCGCTTTTTAAATTGTCACAAGCCTTTTTAAAGGTTGCGGCATCCTTAAAAAACTCATCGTCACTGCCATCAATTTCCAAAGCAACACCGTATTCTTGTAAAAGCCTTGAAACATCATACGATGATGAGGACGGATTGCAAAGATAAGCCGCAAGCATAGCATCAAACACTACGCCTTTTAAATTATTGTAACTTTTGTAAAGATTTTTATAATCGTAAACCCACTTTTTTATGTCAGGATTTTCATAAAGTTTTAAAAGTTCACTGTCACTAAGTTCTGAAACCCCGTTTTCCCATATAGCCGCGTGTCTGCCGTTCTGAGAAAAAACAGTAACTTCTTCTACTCCCGAAGGTAACGAATCAACAACCGTAAACCCTGATTTTTCGTCAGAGGCAAAATCCACACTTAACTGAACGTTTGAAGGTTCAAGCCCCATTTTTTCCATAAGTTTGAAAAATTCAAGTTTAGTCATCAGGGCGGAAAGTTCTGCCCTTTCAATAACCCTCGTTCTATAGTTTTCAATATCCTTTTCTATGGGTGCTGTTTTGCAGATTGTTCCCAGTTCCCTACTCAAAAAAGCGCTTTCTTTATCGCTTATTAACTTTTTGCGTACCCCGTCTTTTATTTCAAGCGCATCAATATTTTCGTAAATATAATCAATGCTGTGATATCGGCTTATAAGGTCGGTTGCGGTTTTTTCGCCCACACCTGCAACACCGGGTATATTGTCAGAAGAGTCCCCCATAAGCGCTTTTAGTTCTATCATTTCATCGGGTGTTAAACCGTAACGCTCAAACAAGGCCGCTTTATCGTAATTTATAATTTCGGGATGTCCCATCTTGGTGGCTGCCAAAAGCACCCGCGTTTTGTCCGATACTAGTTGAAGCGAGTCCCTGTCCCCCGTAGAAATTACACATTCATTTCCGCTTTCTTCACATAACTGCGCCAAAGTTCCTAAAATATCATCGGCTTCAAAACCCTCACACTCTATCGTACTGTAGCCTGCAAGTTTAAGCCATTCCTTTAAAATCGGCATCTGGGAAGCAAGTTCGGGCGGCATACCCTTTCTTCCTGCTTTATATTCCGCGTATTTTTTATGTCGAAAAGTGGGCGCTTTTAAGTCGAATGCAACTGCCACGCCGTCAGGCTTTTCAGAATCGAGAAGTTTATTTAAAATATTAATAAAACCGTAAATTCCGTTAGTATACTGTCCATCCTTAGTGGATAACAGTTTTATACCATAAAAAGCGCGGTTTATTATGCTGTTACCGTCAATCGCAAGCAGTTTCAATTTCCCAACTCCTCTAGTATTATATATAATCCATAATAGTATAACATATTTCTTACATTATGTCACCATATTTTTCAAAAAAATATTTAACAAAATGTAAAATTATTCTGTACCTCACTTCAAACTTTTATCCTTTTTGTCGGACGGATATTCCGCCCGATTTTGCAAAAAATAAAACCACGCAAAAAAGGTGGTAAAATTTATGCAAAAACCAAAATTAAAACATCTGCTATCAGGTGCACTTATCGGCATCGTTAACGGACTATTAGGGGCTGGCGGCGGTATGCTCGCAGTGCCGATTTTAAAAAAATTAGGTCTTTCTCAAAGGCAGGCGCATATAAACGCTGTTGCAGTAATTCTTCCAATAACAGTATTAAGCGCCATTCTGTATCTTTATAAGGATTATGTAAACTTATCCGACTCGTTTTTTTATATTCCTACAGGTATTATAGGTTCACTTTTGGGAACTTATATTTTAAATAAAATTTCTCCTACCTTGCTTAAACGGATTTTTGGCGCACTTATGGTCTACGCAGGCGCTCGCCTGCTCCTTAAATGAATATTTATGCCCTTTTAGCAGGGCTGTTTTCAGGAATTTTAGGTTCAATGGGTCTGGGCGGCGGTGCGGTTTTAATTATTTATTTAACCCTTTTTACCGAAACCGAGCAACTCGCCGCGCAAGGAATAAATCTCTTGTTTTTTATACCGATCGCTTTGGTTGCCGTAACCGTTTATGCAATTAAAAAACAAATCAAATGGAATATTATGTTAACCTTAAGTCTTGGCGGACTAATAGGCTCGCTTGCGGGTATTTTTTTAGCAGATTTTTTAGGCGGCGAAATAACTTCCAAAATATTTGGAGCAGGACTTATAATACTGGGTCTCACAGAAATTTTTAAAAGAAAAAATAAAAATGTTGATAAAACAAAAAAATAATGTTACAATTAAAAAAAGAACTAATATTCGGTAACACAGTTTTAAAAGGAATGGTGAAAATTTATGTCAAAAACTCCACTTTCCGAAAAGCAACAACTTGTATATAATTTTTTAGTAAAACAGGTATCCGCGGGAATTCCGCCCTCTGTGCGCGAAATCTGCACTTCAACGGGTATAAAGTCCACCTCCACCGTCCACGCTATTTTAAACGCTCTTGAGGACGGCGGTTACATAATACGTGACCCTAAAAATTCCCGTTCTATAAGAATTGATATGGGCGCGCCCTCGTCAATGGTGCCGCTTGTGGGCAGAATTACTGCTGGCAAACCCATTTTAGCCGTTGAGGAGATTGAGGATTATATTCCCTATCCCTCTAAGGATGCTGAGGGTCTTTTTGCCCTTAAAGTAGTAGGTCTTAGTATGCGTGACGCCGGCATTCTTGACGGTGACATTATCGTTGCCGATAAAAATAAGCCTTGCAGAAGCGGCGATATCGTTGTTGGAATGGATGGCGACGAGGCTACCGTAAAACGCCTGCTTATTAAAAACGGTGAAATTATTTTTATGCCCGAAAACCCCGATTATTCACCTATTCACCCCGAAGACCCAATGGTGCTCGGCAAGGTTATAGGCAGTTATAGAAAGTATTAAAATTATGCTGAAATATGTTGAAATTTTTACCGACGGCGCCTGTTCCGGCAACCCGGGTCCTGGCGGATGGGGAGTTGTTTTGCGCTTCGGCAATCACGAAAAGGAACTCTCAGGCGGCGAAGTTGACACAACAAATAACCGTATGGAACTGACCGCCGCTATTATGGGGCTTTCTGCCCTTAAAGAAAAATGTAATGTGCGCCTTGTTACCGATTCTAAGTACGTGGCGGACGGTATAACTAAAGGTTGGGCAAAATCATGGCAAAAAAACGGCTGGCGCAAGGCTGATAAAAAACCTGCCCTTAACCCTGACCTTTGGGAAAAACTTTTAGAACTTATCGATTTTCACACAGTCACTATTGATTGGGTCAAAGGTCATGCAGGGCACCCCGAAAACGAGCGTTGCGATAAACTTGCAGTTGATTTTTACAGGTCTTTACAAGGAGAAACACATTAATGAAGCAAAGCAAAAAAACTGAATATTTAATAACGGGTGCGCTTATTGCCGCGGCTTACGCAGGGCTTACATATCTTAGTAATATTTTAGGCCTCGCCTACGGACCTATACAACTTCGTATTTCCGAAGTGCTTACAATTTTGCCCGTTTTCACCCCTGCCGCAATACCCGGTCTTACTGTAGGATGTTTCATCGCGAATATCGGCTCTTTTAATATGCTTGATATGGTTTTCGGCACCGCCGCCACACTTATCGCGGCAATACTTACCTACATTTTCAGAAAAATTTCATTTAAAGGCTTACCGCTGCTTTCGGCTCTGCCGCCGGTTCTTGTAAACGCAGTTATAATAGGAGCCGAAATTGCATTTTTTTACCTGCCCGAAGGCGCATCCCTTTGGGGATTTATAATTTCAGGTTTCGAAGTCGGCATTTCCCAACTAATAATCTGCTATCTTTTCGGTATGCCTTTTTATTTGGTTGTAAAAAAATATAAAATTTTCGAACGCAAACCGCATAGATAAAACCTTATTATAGAATTTTAAAATGGTATAAACAAAAACAAAAATAACCCGTCCTTTTGGACGGGCTATTTTTTGTCACATTAACTTTATAGAATCTATATAATAAACTACTTAACTTCTTCACTATTCACTATTACTTATTACTTCCAAAAATCCTCTGTACAAAAGCGTAGAAAATAGTGAAAAGTGAAGAACGAATAGTGAAAAAGTAAAATCCCCATTCTTACGAATGAGGATTTTTGGCTGGGGTGGCAGGATTCGAACCTACGCATGCAGCAGTCAAAGTGCTGTGTCTTACCGCTTGACGACACCCCAATATTAAATTTCAAAAAACGCGAAAAATAAAATGATAAAAAAATAAGAGCCTCAATTACGCGTTTGCGTGTCGAGGCTCTCGACTGGGGTGGAAGATGGGACTCGAACCCACGGTCTCCAGTGCCACAAACTGGCGCTTTAACCAACTAAGCTACATCCACCATAACGCAAAAACTATTATACCACAAATATTGGTTTTGTCAACAAAAAAATTCAATCAAAGCAAAAAATCTTCAGGACTGTAATTATCGCTCATTTTTATTTGCCTTGGTTCACGTTTCAAAGGGTCGTATTTATATTTTCGGCAACTGTCCTTAGTGTCGGTAACGCCGCGTTTTTTGCATATAACCTCATTTTCAAATTCCGAAACCGTGCCATGAACACAGTACTCACAACAAGGCGAGATTTTTTTATTAAACTGCTTATTTGCCATTTTAATCTCCTGTTTATTTAATTAATTCCAAACCGTTATCGTTTCATACTTTATTTATATTAAGTATATCACATTTCACCCGAAATCTTCAAGTATTTTAGTGTTATATTTTTTATTGCCTATGGATATCACAAAAATTATAAGCATCATAAAAAGGGATGCTGTCAGCGCAGGTGTAGAATAAAGCGCAGCAAAAGAAAATTTAGAGTAGGAGGAAAACACCTCTATTTCTATTCCAAAACTTTTTATTAAACAAAAAGTTAAAGCGGCACTTAAAATACCCTGTAAAATCCTTGATAACAGAAACCCGAGGAAATTAATTTTTATCCCCTTTGCCGCAGAGAATACCTGAAACCAAACACAAAATCCGCCAAACCCTAAAAGAAATGACACTAAAAATATATTTTTTGTATAGTTAACAGCATTAGTAACCTCGGTAAAATACAAAACGGTTTTAAACAAACTATAGTTTTTTGAAAAACCTTCTAAATAAGCATTTATAACCGAAAAAAGAATAACAAACGCACAAATATTCAAAACGGTTGCCGCCGCCGCAGTTGCAGATAAAACAAAATTATCGGCTATGCTGATTTTAAGGCTTATCTGAGATGTTTTCACCCTTTCTCGCGGCATAAAAAAACGGCCCAAGGCGCACATTATAACCGCCGCAATTATATGACATAAAAATAAAATAAAGCCTATTTTTTTGTTTCCAAAAACACCAACCCCTACAGCGCCTATTATAAAAGCGGGACCGCCGTTTACACAGTAGTATAACATTTTTTCGGCTTTTTCTCGGCTTATTTCTCCGTTTTGGCAACATTCCGCCAACAGTTTTGCTCCAACCGGGTATCCCGCCACCAAAGAAAGCAAAAATACCGAAAACTCTCGCGCATTAATGCCAAAAATTTTTAAAATTATATTATCTATAGGTCCTACCGCGGTCGCAATACCACACTTTATAATAAATAACACACACATTGTAAATGGAAAAAGTGACGGAATTATAACCCTACCGCAAAGCAGTATCCCCCTTACCCCGCCCGAAATTGCTGTTTGAGGCAAAGCGATTATAAGAAATGCAAACCCCAAAATAACACAAACCGCCATAACTCTTGCTGTTTTTCTTATAAAATCCATTTTAATCACCGTTTTAAATTTATGCTTTAGGCATTAGAATTATCATTTTTTCATAGTATTAACAGGGGTGTAGATGTGAGCAAAAAACTTAAAATTGAGCGTTCTCATAAAAGAACAAAATGGAACATATTAGGTACTGAAAATACAGCAGAAACCACTACCGTACTCAAAGACACTCACACCGAAATTTTCGGGAACGAGCGAATTAATATTGACGGTTGCCTTGGTGTTTGCGAATACAAAGACACCTATATTAAACTGCGGCTTCGCAAGGGAACTTTAATTCTTTGCGGAACCGATTTTGATATAGTTTTTTTTGAAAACCGCCTGATTACCGTCAAGGGAAAAATTTCGTCATTAGAATTTTGTGTTTAGGATGATACTGTGTTATACTTCTACAGATTTTTAAGAGGTTATATAAAAATAGCCATAATCGGCGACTATACCGAAAAAGCCTTAAATTTATGCGCGGCAAATAAAATAAGTTTCTGGAACTCTAAAATTATTAAAAACGGTATTGAAACCTGTATTTTCATTAAAGATTTTTCGGCTTTGCGCAATATAATGCGCGGCAGCAAACTCCGCGTTCATATACTCGAAAAACGAGGCTTGCCTATAAAACTTTATAAAAACCGTAAACGCTACGGTCTTTATATAGGTGCCGTATGGCTTTTTATTTTTTTGAAATTTATGTCCGGCTTTATATGGATAATAGATGTTGAGGGAAATAATAAAACCGAAACTTATGATATACTTTCTGCCTGCAAAAAAATCGGCATAACCGAGGGCATTAAAAAGGACAGTATCAACCCAAAAATCAAACGTGAAGAACTTCTGCTCGAAATTGATACTCTCGCTTGGGCGGCCCTTAATATAGAGGGCTCCCGCCTTACAGTTAATGTAAGTGAAATTGAGCCGCGACCTAATAGTGATGCTTCGCCGACCAACCTGCTCGCCTCTGCTGACGGAATAATTAAACGAATTGATATCACAAGCGGCAACTGCCTTGTAAAAACGGGCGATACTGTAAAGAAAGGCGATGTACTTGTATCAGGAATTATTGAAACGGCTCTCGGCACGCGATTTGTTAAATCATCAGGCAGTATTATTGCCGAAACCACCCGCAGCCTTACCGCCGAACAAAATTATACATATATAAAAGAATATGAAACGGGAAAAATCCGCCACCGTTCTGTTTTAGAACTTTTTACGCTTAAAATTCCCCTTTATTTAGGTAATGTTACCGAAGACTATAACGAGGAACAAAAAATAAATAATTTAAAACTTTTTGATAATACGCTACCTATAAAAATTTACAGAAAAGAATTCCGCATTAAACGTAAAGAAAAAATAACCTTGAGTGACACCGAAATCTCATCTTTGTTAAAAAAGAATATCGAAAAACAACTAGCCGATAAAGGCATTAAGGACTATACATTGGTATCCGAAAAAACAGAACCCACCGATAACGGAATTAAGACCGAAGTGTTAGTAAAATCAACCGAAAACATAGCAGAATCCTCAAAAATACTTATATCCGAGTAAAAACCGACTTTTATAACTGCAACATATTGGCAAAAGTGCCAAACATTAATCGCAAAATTGTGAGTTTGTCCAAAAAAAATTAGCACGCTTGACTTTATGCACAAATTAAGTTATTATATGTTATATATTAGTTAAGTAATACTGTTTTGGAGTTTAAATGAGGAATATTTTTGTCGAAAACTACAAAAATTTGTCAGATGATGATATAATTGCTCGAATATCTGACGGCGATTATGAATTGTTGCAGGTAATGATTGAGCGTTATTATCCCTTAATTTTAAACACCGTTCAGAAATACTGTCCTAAAACCTATAAAGAGGATGCCATTCAAGAAGCCACACTAGCGCTTTATTCGGCTATAAAGGGTTATGATTATTCCAAATCCTCTTTTTCAACCTTTGCCGCGCTTTGTATTAAACGCTCGGTAATTTCGGTACTTAAAAGCAGTAAACGGCAAAAGAATATTCCCGATGAACTGATTGATTCGATTGAAGAATACGAAAATCTTACCGATGCTAACAGTCCTGAAAAGATTTTTTTTGACCGCGTAGATTATAAAGATTTAAAAGATATAATCAAACTTGAACTTTCAAAACTTGAATATGAGGTTTTGCAATTATACCTTGTAGGTGACAAGTATTCGGATATAGCGGTTAAACTCGGTATTTCCGAAAAATCGGTAAACAACGCCCTTACAAGAATAAGAAAAAAACTGAAAAGGTAAAAAACGGATTATCCGTTTAAATATATGCCCATGTAGTTTAAAGCAGAACATTGAAAACAAAGATGGCGGTGCGATTCCGTCCGGGGCTAAAAAAACCAAGAGAGGTAAAAAATCATGTTTGAAGACAAGACACTAGTTTGCAAAGATTGCGGTGAGGAATTCGTTTTCTCTGCAAGAGAGCAGGAGTTCTACGAGTCCAAAGGCTTTGTAAACGAGCCACAGCGCTGCAAACCCTGCCGTGACAAGCGTAAAAACGCAGGCAGAGCGCCCAGAGAAATGCACGAGGCAGTATGTGCTGCGTGCGGAGGAGTGGCAACAGTACCCTTCGTTCCCCGTGACGACCGTCCTGTATACTGTAGTGAATGCTTTGCAAAGATGAAAGAGCAGGAAACTGCTGAGGCTGCTGAATAGGTCTTAGAATTTAACCGCCTGTAATAAAGGCGGTTTTTTTCTTGTAAAAACTAACAAATAATGTTACAATTATTCATAATCTGGTAATAAAATTATTATATTATTTAGATATAAATAAATAAAGGGTGTGACATTTATGCAATATAAAATACTTATTGTTGACGATGACGAAAATATATGCGAACTTTTAAGACTTTATCTTGAAAAGGACGGTTTTGAAACCGTTGTAGCCAACGACGGCGAGCAGGCGGTTAAATACGCTTCGCTTCATAACCCCGATTTAATTCTGCTTGATATAATGCTTCCTAAACTTGACGGTTGGCAGGTATGCCGTGAAATTCGCAAAACAAGTGAAACCCCTATAATAATGCTTACTGCCAAGGGTGAAACTTTTGATAAAATTTTAGGGCTAGAACTCGGGGCGGACGACTATGTCAGCAAACCGTTTGACACTAAAGAGGTTATCGCCCGAATTAAAGCCGTGCTTCGCAGAAGTAACGATAACGATAAGCAAAATCAAATAAGTGAAGTAAGATACGATAAACTAAAAATTAATCTTACTAATTATGAAATGATAGTTAACGGGACAAGGGTTGATACACCGCCTAAGGAGTTGGAACTTATATATCACCTTGCAAGCAACCCAAACCGCGTTTATACACGCGACCAACTTCTTGATGAGGTATGGGGCTTTGATTACTACGGTGATTCCCGAACGGTTGACGTTCACGTTAAAAGACTCAGAGAAAAACTTGAAAACGTATCGGAAGAATGGTCCTTAAAAACCGTTTGGGGCGTTGGCTATAAATTTGAAATAACCAAACTTTGAGGCAAGGTATGAAACTAAAACTTTTCAAAAAGTACTTTTTTACTACCTTTATAATAATCGCTTTATCATTCGCGGCTCTTATGATGATTTTATCGGTAGTGCTTAACAGTTATTTTGCCAAAACCAAACAGCAAACTTTAACAAAGGCTTGCCAAGAGGTTTCCGAATATATAGAAAACACCGTGGCATTAAACGGAACAATCAGTAAATCAGAACTTACCAACACCGTAAATTCTATAGCCGCCATTTCCGAAGCAGATGTTTTCGCGGCGGATACAAACGGCAAAATCATAGTTTGCGGGTGTGACAGTTCTGATTCCGAAAGTTGCATACATTCGGGCAAAACGCTTGACAAAGAGTTAGTCCTTGATTATGATAATCCAAAAGAGATTAAACTTGATACCCTTAATATTTACGAAAAGCCGCGTTATGTGGTATATGCCGCACTAAAAACTGCCAAGGGCGAGCAATACGGCACCGTTTTCGCGGCGTCACCCGTTTTGGTGGTACACGAACTTATTTCTGCAGTTACCCGAATTTTTATGGTTTCTGCAATAGTGCCGCTTTTTATAATGATGATTGCCATTTATATTATGACATACCGCTTAACAAAACCACTTAAACTTATGTCCGAAGCCGCGCGCGCTATGGCTAAGGGCGATTTTTCCAAGCGGATTCCCGTTATGAGTGATGACGAAATTGGTGAACTTGCAGTTTCGTTTAATATGATGACTAATTCCTTGGCTCAACTTGAGGGTATGCGCAAAAGTTTTGTTGCAAATGTGTCCCATGAACTTAAAACCCCAATGACCACCATCGGCGGCTTTATTGATGGAATACTTGACGGCACAATTGACCATAAAAAGCAGGATTATTACTTAAATATTGTTTCAAGCGAAGTAAAACGCCTTTCAAGGCTTGTGCAGTCAATGCTTAGTATGGCAAGACTGGAATCGGGCGAATTTGCCTTAAAACCGCAACTTTTCGATTTGAGCGAATTGCTTTGTACAATAGTTATAAGTCAAGAACAGCGAATTGAGCAGAAAAAACTCGATATAACAGGGCTTGACTCTATAGAAAATATATCGGTTAACGCCGATAAAGACCTTATGCATCAGGCAATATATAATCTGGTTGACAATGCAATAAAATTCTCGGAAGACGGCGGAGTTATAAATTTCACCCTTAAAACCGAAAACAAAAAGGCGGTTTTAACCGTAACTAACAGCGGAAAAGGTATACCGCAAGCCGAAATGCCATTTATATTTGAAAGATTTTATAAGGTGGATAAATCACGTTCGGCAAGTAAGAACAGTACGGGACTCGGCCTTTATATAGTAAAAACAATAATCACCGCTCACGGCGGTACTGTGAGCGTTAACAGTAAAGAAAATGAATATACCGCTTTTAAAGTGATTTTACCCTAGGGTAGAGCGAACAACCCGAACCCGCCTCAAAGTGGCATATTTCGGTGCTTTTTACCCGATTCATTCTTGTAAGGCGTGACGGATTAACGAGTATTTTAACAAAGTATGAGTGAAAATCCGCCTTTTAAAAACGGAGTTTGGATTATTCACTCTACCCTAAATTTCTTGGAGGTTTAATATAAATGAATGACTTTTTAAATGATAACAACAATTCTTTTGAGGATAAGGATTTAAACACTAACTCCTCAGAACCGCAACCCACCGAAACCGGAGAAGAGGCTTCTTACAATGCACCTTCAGAACCCGAAACCGCAGCAAATGAACCTGCAGAAAGTTTTTCTGCAGAACCCGATGCCGAAAACGTTAATACTAACGAAACTACCGATTATACCGAAAACCTCAATTTTAAAGCAGGTTTTTCCGCAACCGAAAACCCGATTAACTTTTCCCCTGTTGCGCCTATAAACGATTACCGCCCAATGAATAAAGGACTTAAAGTTTTTGCGCTTATTATGGCTTTGGTAATCGCTTTAACAAGCGCTTGCACCGTTGGTTACTTCTGGGGTAAAAACAGCGTTTCAACCTCGGGTTCAAATTCAGTTCCTAAGGTTGATTTAGCGGCAAGACCCAATAATGCCGATGAAATGACCGCCGCCCAGGTTTACGAAAAAGTAAATTCTTCCATCGTAGGTATTCTTACCTATAATGACGCAGGCAACGGCGGAAATGCAAGCGGTATTGTTTACTCGGAGGACGGTTATATAGTAACAAATGACCATATTTATGCCGAAATTGCTTCCCCTAAATTCAAGATTTACACTGCTGACGGTAAAGAATACAATGCAAAATATGTAGCAGGCGATAAAATCAGCGATTTGGCTGTTCTTAAAATTACTGATGATGTAAAACTTGAAACCGCCGTATTCGGCAATTCGGACGAGGTTTTTTCGGGACAAAATGTTGTAGCAGTAGGTCGCCCTAACGGTGCCGAAAACGAATCCACAATAACAACGGGCATTATTTCCTCGGTTAACGAGCGCGTGCAGAATGCAACCAACTATTCTGCAAGACTCATTCAAACCGACTGCGCAATAAACCCGGGTAATTCTGGCGGCGCGCTTATTGATATGTACGGTCAGGTAATCGGCGTTACCTGCTCAAAACTAGCAGGCACGGTTTACGATAACGTAGGTTATGCAATACCCACAACCGTAATGAAAAGAATTGTTGACGAACTTATAAGCAAGGGTAAGGTTGTAAGCCGCGCAAAACTCGGCATTACCTATTCTGCAGTAAATTCGGCTTTAGCAGAAGTAAACGGTTATAAGCACACAGGTCTTCTTATAGCATCTGTTGCAGAGGATAGCGGACTTTACGGCAAAGCCGAAGAGGGCGACTTTATCACCCATATAAACGGCACAGAAGTTACGCGCGACGATGTAGTTCTTGATATAATAGAAAAATGTTCCGCAGGAGATACTATAAGCGTTACAATTATAAGCAGTTCGGGTGAAGAAAAAACCGTTGAAGCCGTTTTAAAGGCAAATATCGGTGAATCAAGTTACACAACCGAAGCCGTTACCGAAAGCGGTGAATCCAATTCTGGCGGCGGCACATTTGATTTCCCATTTGGCGAATAACAAAAAAGCAGGATAATTTCCTGCTTTTTATTTTAAAAAATATAATAGACTAAAATCAGTAAATATTGGCTTTATTTATGTCATTATCGTGTATAATAGTAACATACTTTATTGCCGAAGTTTCAATCATCATACTGCAAGAACTGCGGTTCAGTTTAAGCACAACGTAGTTTGCGCCTACATCGAACAGAATACCAACTCTGGTATCAAGACACCCACCTATCAACGATTCAACCCTTACAAGTTTGCCTACATGGTTTTTAAGATAGCCTTGAAAAAACATTCCACCTGAAAGCGCAACCGATGTGTTATTCACATTTTGCAGGCCGTTTGGCTTTTTAGGGGTTATAATTTCTGTTATGGGACGGTTTTTTTGCGAATTCCGACCGCTGTCATTTTCTAAATATTCTTTATAAATATCCAAATCCCTTTCATTTGTTATATGGGTAGGAAATGATTTTTGCATTTTTAAAACACTCCAAAATTAAAATTCATAAAATATTTCAATATATAATATTCGTAAATTTAAAATATGTTACAGAAAGGAACTTTAAATTATGGATAAAAAAGGTTACACTCCTCATATTAATGCCCCGTGGGATGCTTTTGCTCAAACTGTTTTAATGCCGGGCGACCCCAAAAGAGCAAAGTTTATTGCCGAAAATTTTCTGACCTCGGCAAAACTTGTAAACGATGTTCGCGGAGTTAACGGATATACGGGAACTTATAAGGGCGCACCCGTTTCGGTTATGGCAAGCGGTATGGGTATGCCGTCTATCGCGATATACTCCTATGAACTTTTCAATTTTTTTGATGTACAAAAAATCATACGTGTAGGCTCTGCAGGGGCGTATAAAAAGGATATAAATGTCCGCGATATTGTAATTGCCGCAGGTGCTTCAACCGATTCTTCCTATATAAAACACCTTAATCTCCCGGGTTCTTTCGCACCCTTGGCAGATTTTGATATGCTTAAAAAATGCGTACAAAAGGCAGAAGACTTGAAACTTAATTACCATGTCGGCAATGTTCTTTCAACCGATGTTTTTTACAGCGACACCGCTTCCCAACTTGAAAAATGGGGCAAAGTAGGTATCTTGGCGGTAGAAATGGAAGCCGCGGCACTTTATATAAACGCCGCAATCGCAGGCAAAAAGGCGTTAGCCGTTTGCACTGTTTCGGATTCTTTAGTAACAGGCGAAGCACTTCCCCCCGAAGAACGCGAACAGTCTTTTGGCGAAATGATAACTTTAGCGCTCGAAACCGCAATATAGCAAAAAAAGACCGTGGGATTTACCCACGGTCTTAAAATTTGTAATTATAAAATTACTGAAGTTCAACAGTTGCGCCAACTTCTGAAAGTTTGGTTTTGATTTCTTCTGCTTCTTCTTTAGCAACTGCTTCTTTAAGGGTCTTAGGAGCGCCATCAACAAGAGCCTTTGCTTCTGCAAGGCCAAGACCTGTGATTTCACGAACAACCTTAATAACCTTAATCTTTTCTGCGCCTGCTTCTTTGAGAACAACGTCAAACTCGGTCTTCTCTTCAGCGGCTGCTGCGCCACCTGCTACCGGTGCTGCTACTGCAACAGCGGCTGCTGCGGATACGCCAAACTCCTCTTCAACTGCTTTAACGAGCTCGGAAAGCTCAAGAACGGTAAGAGTCTTTAACTCTTCAATCATAGCTGTAATCTTTTCAGATGCCATTTTCTTTTCCTCCAATTAAATGTTTTTTTGTTTTGTTTTTTTATTTAATAATTATTCTGCAGCGGCTTCTTCAGTGCTGTCGCCCTTATCAACGATAGCCTGAACTGCTCGTGCAAATGCTGCGATAGGAGCCTGGAATGCATTGCATACAGTAGCGAGAAGTACATCTCTTGTAGGCAATTTTGCCAAAGCGTCGATCTTCGCAACGTCGATAACTTCACCATCCAAGAAACCGGATTTTACGGTGAAGCCCTCGTGGGACTCTGCAAACTTGCAGAGGATACGTGCAGCTGCAACGTGGTCTTCATTAGAAAGCGCTATAGCGGTGTTACCTTCGAGAACAGATTTCATTCCTTCAAGAGAGGTACCTTCGATAGCACGACCGAGAAGAGTGTTCTTAACTACGAAATAATCAATTCCGTTTTCACGAAGTTCCTTACGGAGTGCTGTATCGTCAGCAACAGAAGTACCGCTGTAGTCAACAAGAACGCCTGCTACGGCTGCGGAAAGTTTTTCGGAAAGGGCTGCAACGAGTTGCTGCTTCTGTTCCAAAACCTTTGCGTTCGGCATTTATTTCACCTCCGAAATATTGAGTGATGCTTCACCGATGAAAAAAGTCCACCCCGAAGAACGGAATGGACATGAAAATACTAATTATTTTTCATGCACACCTCGGTAGGCGGTAAACCTTACGACCAAGAGGTCACCTACTGTCTTCGGATCAGCAACAAAGTGATTATATTACAATATTCCCCATTTGTCAAGTATTCCGCCGGCTAAGCACAAAAAAGCTCGCAGATTTCTGCGAGCTTTTTGATTAGAATCAGTCTTTTTTAGATTCCTCAGCAGGAACGTCAACACAACGAACCGCAGAACGAAGAATTCTGATCTTTGTACCGTCGCGGCTTGTTTCCATAACAAGAGTCTCGTCCTTGATGCTTACTATCTTGCCGATAATTCCGCCGATAGTGGTGATCTCGTCTCCTACCTGAAGGTTATTTCTCATATCGTCAACAAGCTTCTGCTGCTTCTTCTGGGGGCGGATCGCGATAAAATAGAATATCGCAAAGAAAGCTACCAGAACGAGAAGG
>JAZQHI010000130.1:0-3126 GCA_045540535.1 Acutalibacteraceae bacterium
CCACGGATTTAATATATTCGTCCCTGAGATTGCGAGAATGTGCAGTCTCAGGGCTTTTTTTATGGCTTTTCTGCACAGAGTTTAGAAAGGATTTGATATTATGAAAAACATTAAAATCACTGATATGACATTATGCCGTAACACTGCGCTAAGTTTTAAAGAGCGTATTGAAATTGCGCGTTTATTAGAGCGACTTAATGTTGATACTATTGAAATTCCTGCAATAGATAATGTTAAAAGTGATACATTACTTGTTCGTACTGTATCGTCTTTTGTAAAGAGCAGTCGTTTGTCGGTGGCTTGCGGTTACACGGCAGAAGGTGTAGAACTTGCGGCATTGGCATTAAGCCACACTAAGAACCCCGAAATCAGAATTGAACTTCCTACGAGCCCTGTGGGTATGGAGTATACTTGCCATAAAAAAGCCCCTGCAATGCTTGAACTTATTAAAGAATTGGTTTCTTTAGCAAAGGCTAAATGTGAAAATGTTCAGTTTTGCGCTGTAGACGCTACACGTGCCGAAAGCAAATTCTTGACCGATGCTATTGAAATAGCATTAACTGCAGGTGCTAATTCGGTTACAGTTTGTGATACAACGGGCGAAATGTTGCCTGATGAATTTGCAAACTTTGTTGCAGAAATTAAGAAAAATGTTGATTTTAAAAATGCCGAATTCTCGGTTTCTATTGAAGATAAAAACGGAATGGCAACCGCCGCTTCGATTCTTGCAGTAAAGGCAGGTGCAGATGCTGTAAAGGCGGCAGTATCAGGCGGAGTAGCAAGTCTTGAAACCTTTGCGGGACTTGTTAAAAATTGCGGTAACACCTGTGGCTTTAGTTGCGGTATCAAGCATACAGAAACCGGTAGAATTATAAGCCAGATTTCGCGTATTACCTCTTCTAATGCAGAAGTTGCGGCACCCTCTGTCAGAAGTGAAGCCGAAAATGCAATTCAACTTGACGCTAATGATGACCGCGATGCTGTAGCCGCCGCTATAGTTACTTTGGGTTATGATTTATCTGAGGATGATATTGCAAAGGTTTATGAGGAATTCAGCCGTATTGCTGTTAAAAAGCGCGTTGGCGCTAAGGAACTTGATGCTATTATTGCAAGCACAGCCTTGCAGGTTCCCCCTACATTTAAACTTATAAATTACGTTATTAATAACGGTAATATAATTTCTTCTTCGGCGCAGATTCGTTTGGCTAAAGGTGAAGAAGAAATGGAAGGCGTTTGTATAGGTGACGGTCCTGTAGATGCCGCTTTCAGAGCAATTGAACAAATTATTGGCAGACATTATGAACTTGATGATTTCCAAATCCAAACTGTTACCGAGGGTAGAGATTCTATGGGTTCGGCTCTTGTAAGATTGCGCGAGGGCGGAAAACTTTATTCAGGTACAGGTATTTCAACAGATATTTTGGGCGCTAGTATTAAAGCCTACATAAACGCGCTCAATAAGATTGTTTACGAGGAGGCAAATTAAAATGAAGTTGTCGTTTTCTACAAAAGGTTGGCATAACAGTTCTTTTGACGATTTTTGCGCCATTGCCAAAGACCTTAAATTTGAGGGCATAGAACTTCATAATATTCATAACCGCCTTTTTACTGATAAGGACGGCGCTTTTCACGATTATACAGCCGCTGCAACGGTAAGAAAACTTTATGAATTAAAACTTAATATTCCTTGTATTGATTCAATCTGCGATTGCGGAAAGGCTAACGAAAAAGAGGCTACTTTGGAAGAAATCCGCGCTTGCATTAAGATTGCCAAGAATTTAAAAATCAATGCAGTACGCGTGCGCGCTATCGGTGACGGCGACGCGGAAGCGGCTTTCGCTTCTGCAGAGGATATACTCCGTACAGTATTGCCTGAGGCAGAAAGTTCAAATATATCTATTCTGGTTGAAACTTCGGGTATATTCTGCAATACTGCAAAATTGCTTGAATTACTTAATACCTTTGCTTGCGATAATGTGGCGGCATTGTGGGATATGTGCTCTACATTTTTCTTAGGTCACGAGGATGCCGAAACCACTATTAAAAATTTGGGTGCTTATGTACGCCATGTTCATATAAAGGATGCCGAAATGGTTGACGGCGGTATCAGTTATTGCCTTATGGGTGAGGGTGAACTGCCGATTGAAGATATGATGCTTGCGTTGCGCTCGGTTAATTTTGATGGTTTTATTTCTTTAGAGTGGCATCCCGACTGGTGCGAGGAACTTGACGATATGGAGATTATTTTCTCGCAGTTTGTAAACTTTATGAAGCAGTTTGGCGATACCTCTAAAAACGAAAGCGCGCTTTATTATAACCGCGCTCATACAGGTAAATATGTCTGGGAAAAAGACCTGCTTATTGATGCCACCTTTTCGGATGTGCTTGACCGTATGGTAGAGGAGTTTCCTGACCAATATGCCTTTAAATATACTACACTTGATTATACAAGAACCTATAGCGAATTCCGTGACGATGTTGATAACTTTGCGCGCGCGCTTATTGCTTTGGGCGTAAAGGCAGGTACTCACGTAGCAGTCTGGGCATCTAATGTCCCGCAGTGGTATATTGCTTTCTGGGCAACGGTTAAAATCGGTGCAGTACTTGTAACGGTTAATACAGCATATAAAATTCACGAAATTGAGTATCTTTTAAAACAGTCCGATACCCACACCCTTATTATGACCGAGGGTGCTAAGGATATATCTTACGGCGAAATAATTGCCGAACTTTGTCCCGAACTTGAAACCTTGAAAGCAGGAAAACCGCTTCATGCAAAGCGTTTGCCTTTCCTTAGAAACTGCATTACTGTAGGCTTTAAGCAAAAGGGTTGCCTTACTTGGAATGAGGCATTTGATATGTCTTCTCAAGTGCCTGTAAGCGAAGTTTACCGTATGGCATCGTTGGTTGATAAGGACGATGTCTGCAATATGCAGTATACATCGGGTACAACTGGCTTCCCTAAGGGAGTAATGCTTACTCATTACAATGTAGTTAACAACGGTAAGTATATCGGTGACCATATGGAACTTTCTACTGCCGACCGTATGATGATTCAGGTACCTATGTTCCACTGTTTCGGAATGGTGCTTTCAATGACGGCTTCTATGACCCACGGTGCTACTA
>JAZQHI010000131.1:0-8647 GCA_045540535.1 Acutalibacteraceae bacterium
GGAGAAGTACTCAAGTTGGTGACGAGGCGCCCCTGCTAAGGGCGTAGGTCGGCTAATCCCCGGCGCGAGGGTTCGAGTCCCTCCTTCTCCGCCAAAATCGACAAGTTTCGACAGAAGCTTGTCGATTTTACTTTTTCACTATTAACTCTTCACTTTTCACTCTTCTTTTTTCGAAACTTGTCGATTAAGTAATAAGTAATAGTGAATAGTGAAGAAGTTTCGGTGTGCCTTACGGCACGAATTAAAAAATAATTCTTCTTAGCCTAACTCTTGCTTTTTAAAGTTAGGGGTAGTATAATATATATTACAGATGGGGGCGTGGCTCAGTTGGGTGAGCGTACGGTTCCCATCCGTAAGGTCGAGGGTTCAAATCCCTTCGTCTCCACCAAAAATCCTCGTTCGTAAGAACGGGGGTTTTCACTTTTTCACTATTAACTATTCACTCTTCACTTTTCTCTTAAATACTCGGATTTTTGGAAAGTAATAAGTAATATTGAATAGTGAAGAAGTGAAAGTAGGGAATGTAATATCACTAAAATTTAGGACAAGGTGGATTCGAACGTCCAAAGTTGTAGAGAAAAGGCGACTTGTTTCACAAAGCGTTGAATATAGATTTATGCTATAATTAAACTGATAAATAAGAATTTATCAACCGAAACGAAACAACCACCGAAGATATCTTCAGTGGTTATTTTTTTGATTTTCAACTAAACTTATGCTATCAATCGCTGTTGCAATAATGGTAGTCAAATATCCAATTACCTTTTCTCTATCGTGTTTATCCTTTTGCTGAATCCAATCAATGAGCATACCCGCAAGTGCTTCTGTGTAAAATTTGGCAACATATTCCTTGAAATCCGGGTCAAATCTTTTTCCGATTTTTATTTCAGCCGAATCAATAACAGCGGTTATAATACCAAGAAAATCAGCACAAAAGAAGCGTTTCATCTCTTCTCGGCCAATAGAGTTATATGCACAACTAATGATATACTTGTTTTCGTCCACATAATTCATAATAAAATGTATTGCTTCTTCATAATCCACAAGTAAATCAAAATGCTTCACTACCTCGATTGCCTCTTCGTCAAACATCCATTTAAGCAATGCATAAATATCTTCAAAGTGATAGTAAAAGGTTTTTCTGTTCACACCGCAATCTTGAATAATTTCACTTACCGTAATTTTTGAAAAACGCTTTTCCTGCATTGCTTTTTTGAGAGAATCTGCAAGCATTCTCTTTGTGTTGTAGGTTGTTACTGTATGCTTCATCATTATCCACCATTTTAGTTTGTTCTTTAGATTATTATACGGCATTCGCACAAATCTTACAATGGACATTTTGGGACATTTGTTGGTCAAACATAGGTCAGTTGCCCGAAATTCACTCATATGGCTCCCATTAGCCGTTTTATTTTTTTCGGCATTCCGTTATTATCAAGAAAAATGAACGAAGGAGTTATGTTATGAGGAAAATAAAAGAAGTATTCCAAAACTTTATAAAAACGACAAATTGGGATGGCATCCGTTGCATAATCAAGGGTGACCCCAGTATCAGAGAGATTATGGGTGCTCTTAAAAGGCAAAAAGAAATAGAAAAAGATAAGTAAATTACAATATGTCGAATAACTACAAAACACCGCCATGGTTATAATTATTTAATGTTTAACATATAGTTCAAAAATTTAAATAAATCCTGTCGATTATTGCCGGCGGGATTTATTATTTTATCCAAAAGTTTACAGATAAGTTGACAGATGTAAAGTTTGGTGATATAATCTATGCGTTTAACAATTAGGTTTTAATAATAAAGGAAAAACGCGTATGAAAAATCGGATTAAAGAGTTAAAAAGAGAAAAGAACGCTGTAATACTGGCGCACTATTATGCGCCTGCAAAGGTGCAGGAAATTGCGGATTTTGTTGGTGATTCTTTCTATCTTGCTAAAATTGCAAAGCAAAGTAATGCGGAAATCATTGTTTTTTGCGGAGTTCGGTTTATGGGTGAAAGTGCAAAAATACTGAACCCTGATAAAAAGGTTCTTATGCCCGACCTTACTGCCGACTGCGCCATGGCGCACATGGTAAAAGACGGCATTATTGACCAGATGAAAGCAAAGTATAATGACCTTGCGGTTGTTTGTTATATAAATTCAACGGCAGAATTAAAATGCAAAAGTGATATTTGCGTTACATCTTCAAATGCGGTAAAAATTGTAAAAGCACTTCCAAACAAAAATATATTCTTTATACCCGACCGCAATCTTGGCAGATTTGTTGCCGAGCAGGTGCCCGAAAAGAATATTATTCTTAATGACGGATGTTGTCCTATACATGCAAAAATCACAGCAAAGCAGGTTATGGCTGAAAAAGAAAAACATCCCGATGCAAAACTGCTTTCGCACCCCGAATGTGAAGACGAGGTACTTAAACTTTCTGATTTTATCGGCAGTACAGCAGATATTATTGATTTTGCTAAAAAAGATGCAGGCGAAGAATACATAGTTTGCACCGAAGACGGTGTAAACTTTAAACTGATTACAGATAATCCCGATAAGCGTTTTTATTATCCCGAACCGCGCCCCTGCTGTAAGGATATGAAACTTAATACACTTGAGGCAGTCTTATCGGTACTGCAAAATGAAGACGGAGAAATAACCGTATCTGACGGTGTCCGACAAAAAGCGTTGATTCCGCTTGAGAGAATGCTGGAGATTGGTAAATAATGATTACAGATATTTTAATTGTTGGTTGCGGTGTTGCAGGTCTTTACTGCGCGCTTAATTTACCAAAAGATAAGAAAATAACCATTGTCACTAAAAATACAGCCCCCAAAAGCGATTCGTTTCTTGCGCAGGGCGGTATTTGTGTTCTTCGTGATGAAAAGGATTATAAATCGTTCTATGATGATACAATGAAAGCGGGTCACTATGAAAACAACCCCGATTCTGTAGAGATTATGATTCGTTCTTCAAGGGAAGTAATCGGTGATTTAGTGTCCTTTGGTGTTCGTTTTGAAAAGAACGGCGAAGCCTTTACATATACCCGCGAGGGCGCTCATTCAAAACCGCGCATACTTTTTCATGAGGACGAAACAGGCAAGGAAATTACCTCGCATTTGCTTGAAACCGCAAAAAGCCGAGCGAATATAACGCTTATAGAAAACTTTACAATGGTGGACCTTATTTGTAAAGATAATTTATGCACAGGTATTATCGGTCACGATATAGACGGCAAATATATGAGCATAAATGCAGATTATACCGTACTTGCAACGGGCGGTATCGGCGGTCTTTTCAAACATTCCACAAATTACCGACATTTGACGGGTGATGCTTTGGCGCTGGCGCTTAAGTATGATATCAAATTGCAACATATAGATTACATACAGATTCACCCGACAACGCTTTACACCAAAAAACACGGCAGGGAGTTTCTTATTTCCGAATCGGTTCGCGGCGAGGGAGCGGTTTTGCTAAACTCAAAAGGCGAAAGATTTGTAAACGAACTGTTGCCGCGCGATGTTGTGGCAAATGCAATCTTTGATGAAATGAAAAAAGAGGGCAGCGAATATGTGTGGTTATCGTTAGCGCCCATTCCTGCTAAGGAAATTAAAACACACTTCCCCAATATTTATAAGCACTGCCTTGAGGAAGGCTATGATATAACCAAAGAACCTATACCGGTTGTACCGTCACAACATTATTTTATGGGCGGAATTGATGTTGACCGCTACAGTAAAACCTCTATGGACAGATTATATGCTGTTGGTGAAACCGCCTGCAACGGTGTTCACGGAAGAAACCGTTTGGCAAGTAATTCCTTACTTGAAAGCCTTGTGTTTGCCAAAAGGGCGGCAAATCACATTTTTAAAAATTATGAAACATTAGGGCAATTAGTCGAAACACCTGTTGACGCTTCAAAGTATGACGGTTATAAAGAAAAGTACAAAGAATTAGTTTTAAACGCAATCGAAAAGGAGAAAAACAGCCATGAATAATATTACTATGAAACTAAATGCAGACGATTTGATTTTAGCGGCACTTAAAGAGGATATCTCAAGCGAGGATATTACAACCAATTCCGTAATGCCTTGCTACAAATCGGGCGAGGTAGAACTTATTTGTAAGGAAGACGGCGTAATTGCAGGTCTTGAAGTATTTAAGCGCGTATTTGAGTTGCTCGACCCCAAAACAGAGGTGACCTTTACCTGTAATGACGGCGATGCCGTTAAAAACGGACAAAAATTAGGTGTTGTACGCGGCGACATCCGAGTTTTGCTTTCGGGAGAAAGAACGGCGCTTAATTTTCTGCAACGTATGAGCGGTATCGCAACATATACCCGCTCTATTGCCGATATGCTCAAAGGCAGTAACACAAAACTTCTTGACACACGTAAAACAACACCTAATATGCGTATTTTTGAAAAATATGCCGTTAAAGTAGGCGGGGGCTACAATCACCGCTTTAATCTTAGTGACGGAATACTTCTTAAAGACAACCACATCGGTGCGGCAGGCGGAGTAAAAGAAGCCGTAAAAATGGCAAAAGAATATGCACCGTTTGTTCGTAAAATTGAAGTTGAGGTTGAAAATCTTGAAATGTTAAAAGATGCGCTTGATGCAGGCGCGGATATTATTATGCTTGATAATATGAATGCTACGGATATGAAAGAGGCTGTAAAACTTTGCGCAGGCAAGGCAGAAACCGAGTGCAGCGGCAATGTTACAAAAGAAAATGTTGCAAAACTTATAGACATTGGTGTAGATTATATATCAAGCGGTGCGCTTACGCACTCTTCTCCGATATTGGATCTTTCCCTTAAAAATTTGCACGCTGTTTAAAGGAGTGAATATATGAAGGCTCTCGACAGAAGAAAAGCAATTGCTAATAGGCTTCTATCCGCAAATGAAGCCATATCGGGCAGTATGCTTTCAAATGAGTTCGGTGTGTCACGGCAAATTATAGTGCAGGATATTACGGTGCTAAAGGGCTCAGGGTATGATATTCTTGCTACACATAACGGATATGTTATCAGGAAATCGCCGCTTAAAGAAAGGGTTTTTAAACTGTACCATACAACAGAACAGACCGAGGACGAACTTAATACGATTGTTGACCTTGGGGGCACTGTTGTGGATGTTTTTGTTTGGCATAAGGTTTACGGTAAAATGGTAGCCCCGCTGAATATATTTTCCCGCCTTAATGTAAAGCAGTTTATTGAGGGGGTTCGCAGCGGAAAATCCTCGGAACTTATGAATATTACGGGCGGTTATCATTATCATACTGTGCGAGCGGATTCGGAAACCGTTTTGGATTTAATCAAAAACACACTTGAAAAGAAAGGTTATATCGCACCTGAAATATAGTTTTTTTAAACCGTTAATCAAGTTTTTAAAATTATTTTTTCTTGACGAATGACGGGTTTTTATGTATATTATTATACATATATTTATTATATAGGTAGTAAAAATATATTTGGCAAACTTTTTGCGGGGGCGCTGTAATGAAAAGATTTTTAAGTTTGTGTTTGGTTTTTTGTCTGCTAGGCAGTTGTTTTTCTTTGAATGCATCTGCTAAGAATAATAACCACGGCAATAACGGTGATCATAATAATAAGGACGAAATTTATGAGGAAGCAGAGCCTAATAATTCTTATGAGTTATCCGACTGGATTTTTGAGGGCTGTAAAATTTCGGGTGAGGTAAGCAGTACTACGGATATTGACTGTTTTAAATTCCGTCTTGATAACATTTCTTATGTTAGCCTTAACTGTACACCGAAAGTTGCGACTCCCGATTTAAAGGTATATTTTAATAATGAGGACGGCGATATTCTTAAAGTCGCTACCGCTGATGAAGAAAACAGCAATTATACAATTACGGGTTATTATATGCCTGCAGGTACATATTTTGTGTCCTTGTTAGGTCTTTCTGCTCCCATAGAATATGAATTCAGTTTTTCAACAGCGCCTGCAAGGATGGAAAATGAATATAACTGGATGTTGATTGACGGATATTGGTACTGTTTTGATATTAACGGTATACTTATAACAAGCGACTGGGCAAAGGATGACATCGGTTGGTGTTATTTAGGCTCGGACGGCAGAAAGGTATTTGACGAATGGGTGCACGACGGTATCGGTTGGGCGTTTGTCAATGTGGACGGTCATAAAGCGACTAACTGCTGGATAAAGGACACTGTAGGTTGGTGCTATTTAGGGGCTGACGGTTATTGTTCAAAGGGCGGTTGGTTGCTCAATGGCGGATTCTGGTATTATTTGGATTCCCACGGAAGACGAGTTCATAACCGTTGGATGAATGACGGTACAGGTTGGTACTTTATGGGCGAAAACGGTTATATGCTTACTAATACTTGGGTTTGGGATTTAATAGGCTGGCGTTATGCAGGGGCAGACGGCCGAATGGTTACTAATTCCTGGATGAAGGACAGTAAGGGCTGGTGCTATTTGGGTGCGCTGGGCTACTGCGTTACTAACTCCTGGCAAAAAGACAGTAAGGGTTGGTGCTATACCGACGGTGACGGCAGAATGGTATATAACCAATGGATAAAGGACGGCAACGATTGGTATTATATAAACAGTGACGGTTATATGGCATCAAACGGCTGGTTACAACAAGGCAGAGATTGGTTTTATCTCAACATTTCAGGCAGAATGGTAACAAAGTGTTGGATTAAGGACGGTAGGTTCTGGTACTATTTCGGTGCCGACGGTAAAATGTTATCAAACTTCTGGTTAATGGACACTAACAAACGTTGGTGTTATTTAGGCAGTAACGGCGCAATGGTTGCTAACAGTTGGGTAAAAAGCGGTAACGCCTGGTTCTATTTAGATATTAACGGTTACAGGGTTGAAAGCCAGTGGATTAAGGATAACCGCGGTTGGTGTTATTTAGGCTCAAGCGGTAAAATGGAAACAAATGCCTGGGTTAAAGATAGTGTTGGTTGGTGCTATGTAGGCGCCAGCGGTTACATTGTAACAAACTGTTGGATGAAAGATAGTCAGGGTTGGTGCTACTTGGATTCAAACGGCAGAATGGTGACAAATGGCTGGGTAAGCGATGCTAACGGTTCTTGCTGGATTGATGCTAACGGTTATTGGAACGGCGTTTACGCATAAAAAATCAAAACATTTTTCACAAAAAGGCTCCTTTTACACAAGGAGCCTTTTTTATTATCTTTTTGGTTTTAATCTGTAGGGACAGGCGTCCCCGACTGTCCGTTAAAAATTAAAAACTTTTTTTAACTACATATTTCTATCATTTTTTCGGCATGGGTATCATATAATGTTTTTAGAGTGGCTTAAATGATAGCCGACCGATGTATTAAAAGAAAGGTGATAAAATATGAACGGGTTTTTACCTGAGGGTTTTGCGCCCTCGAAACAAAAAATAAAAGAATATACCGAAAGTTTTTTAAATGAGGCTAAGGATAGCGGCGCTGTGCTTGAGGCGGTAGTGCTTATGTGCGACGCCAAGCACAATTTGGTGGTTGACCTTGGGTGTATGAAAGGAATTATCCCCAGAAACGAGGGTGCTCTCGGCATTCTTGACGGTTCAACGCGTGATATTGCGCTGATTTCAAGGGTGGGCAAAACGGTTTGCTTTGTGGTAGAAGATATATGCGAAGATGAGAGCGGCAAGCGTTATGCCACACTTTCTCGCAGGCGGGCGCAGGAACTTTGCCTTGAATATATAAAGACGAATAAAACGAGCGGTGATATAATTGACGCTAAAATCACCCACCTGGAGTCCTTTGGTGCATTTTGTGATATAGGTTGCGGAAATATTGCCCTTTTGCCGATAGATACGATTTCGGTGTCGCGGATTTCCCACCCGAAAGACCGCTTTTATGTTGATGAAAACATAAAAACAATAATTAAAAGTATCGCCCCTGACGGTAAAATCACCCTTTCTCACAAAGAGTTGCTTGGCACTTGGGAAGAAAATGCCGAGCAGTTTTCGGCAGGGCAAACGGTTACGGGGGTTATACGGAGTATCGAAAACTACGGTGTTTTTGTTGAGATTACCCCCAATCTTGCAGGTCTTGCAGAACCCAGAGAGGATGTTGAGGTAGGTCAGCAGGCAAGCGTTTATATTAAAAGTATTATAAAAGAAAAAATGAAGATTAAACTTATTATTATTGACAGTTTTGATAACGGTTATTCACCCGAAATAAAATATTTTTATAACGGCAAAAAAATAGAAGATTGGAACTACTCCCCCGAAGCCTGCCAAAAACGGATTTTTACTAAATTTTGCGGTTAAAAATTTTGGGTTAATAAAGATAAAAGTAAATAGATTAAAAATAGCGGTAAGTGTGCTGATTTTGCACATTTACCGCTATTTATTTAAATCGAATCTGCCTAAATTAATAATATGTTTGTTTTTACCTGTTGCAAACTTTACGAAATTATATGTATTGGAAAAAGTGTGGTTTATATAACAAATCAGAAACTCTGATTTTTCAATCATATATCGGTTTCTTTTAATTATTGCATATTTGTAGGGCGATTTGGCAACTGTGTCGGGGAAAACCGTTTTCGCGCCTTTTATATATTCGGGAACATGGGTCAAATTGGAAAGCACAACAAATATTTCAATTTTATAAATTTTTTCAAGTTCTTTAAGC
>JAZQHI010000132.1:0-2709 GCA_045540535.1 Acutalibacteraceae bacterium
AAAGTGTATACAAGTTCCACAAAATCGTGGGTATGAGTTTTAAATTCGGTATTCTTTATGTTGCGGTGTAATTCAAAATTACCGTCAATATAAAATTTATTCTTATCAACGCTTAGACTCATAACTTTTCCACATCCCTTAATAAAAAAGACCGTGCCGCTTTTGTGAACGACACATACTCGGCACAGTCAATATAATTATTTTTCTTTTAAAGCCCTATCAAGCCAAACAAAGCCGAAATCAAGCGCTTCAAACATGGTTGATTTTGTGGTTTCCTTTACTATTCTGTCCTTTTCAGGCAAATTAACATCACTCTTTAAAAGTTGAACACTTATTTTATTAGGTATTTCTTTTTCGCCGTCTTGTGTAGCAGAAAGTATATTAAGCCTTATAACAAAAGGTTCTGCCATACTGCCGTAATAAATTTCGTTGCCGCTACGAACGAGCGGTTTTTCCTTATAAGTCAAAAAATCCGACATTTTTTATCACCGTTTTCCTTTTTAATTAGTTTTCGCTTTTAATTAATTTTCACTAGGCATTTCACCGTAAAGATTAAATCTGAAAAGCATTGTTTCGTCTTCCTGATTAGTGCAACGAATAGTAGCCTCAGAAATTTCAGTATTCTTTAAAATCGTACTAATACCAATCATCTGGCAAAGTTTAGATTTAAGATTAAGCACATCGCCGTCAGCCGTTTCAAGATAAACATCTCCGCGGCATTCATCAATCGCCTTTATAAAATCTTCAAGTTCTATATTATGCAATTTAATTTTTCGTTTATCCATAATAAAAGTACCTCCCATAAGTATATAAATTAGTATAAACCATCTAAATTAATATGTCAAGCCAATTAATATGTTGACTTTTGACGAAAATTTATGTAATATTATATTTGTAGAAATTTGGTTTTTGGAGGAATCAATCTTGAAGAACGCAGAAAAAAATATGGAAACGATAGTAGCCCTTGCCAAAGGCAGAGGCTTTGTATACCCCGGTAGTGAAATCTACGGCGGTCTTGCAAACTCTTGGGACTACGGCCCCTTGGGTGTTGAACTTAAAAACAACATTAAAAAGGCTTGGTGGAAAAAGTTTGTACAGGAGTGCCCTTACAACGTAGGTCTTGACAGTGCAATCCTTATGAACCCTGAAACTTGGGTGGCATCGGGTCACTTAGGCGGTTTCTCCGATCCGCTTATGGACTGTAAAAACTGTAAAACCCGTCACAGAGCAGATAAACTTATTGAAGATTATGTTGCAGAAAACGGCCTTAATGACAACCCTGCCGCTATGAGTGACGAGGAAATGATGAACTATATCCGCGAACACGGTATCAGTTGCCCTCACTGTGACTCAACCGATTTCACCGATATCAGAAAGTTTAACCTTATGTTCAAAACTTTCCAAGGTGTAACCGAGGATAGCACCTCTACCCTATATCTTCGTCCCGAAACAGCACAAGGTATATTCGTTAACTTTAAAAATATTGCACGTACTACAAGAAAGAAAGTGCCTTTCGGTGTAGCGCAAATCGGTAAATCTTTCCGTAACGAAATCACCCCCGGTAACTTTATTTTCCGTATACGTGAATTTGAGCAGATGGAACTTGAATTCTTCTGCAAACCCGGTACAGACCTTGAATGGTTTGATTTCTGGCGTTCTTACTGCCGCGATTGGTTACTTAATCTTGGAATTGATGAGGAAAGCCTCAGGCTTCGCGACCATGATAAAGACGAACTCTGCTTCTATTCTAAAGCCACTACCGACTTTGAGTTTATGTTCCCGTTCGGTTGGGGCGAGTTGTGGGGTGTAGCAGACCGTACCGATTACGACTTAACACAGCACAGCAACCATTCGGGCGAGGCTATGGAATACTTTGACCCCGAAACCAACGAAAAATATGTTCCTTATGTTATTGAACCCTCTCTCGGTGCAGACCGCGTGCTTTTAGCATTCCTTTGCAATGCTTATGACGAAGAAACTGACGAAAAGGGCGATACACGTGTTGTTATGCACTTCCACCCTGCTCTTGCACCCTTTAAAGCGGCAGTTCTTCCGCTTTCTAAGAAACTTTCCGAAAAAGCAACCGAAGTTTACAGTGAACTTTCTAAACATTTCTCGGTTGATTTTGACGATGCCGGTTCTATCGGTAAGCGTTACCGCAGAGAAGACGAAATCGGTACACCTATATGCATTACCTATGACTTTGATTCTTTAGAAGATAATTGCGTAACTGTACGTGACCGCGATACAATGGAACAAAAGCGTATCCCGATTGCAGAACTTAAAGAATACATTGAAAAGGCAATAGAATTTTAAAACAGAATAATTTATGTCACGCTTTGAGAATAAGGAGATAACAGTATGACACAAATATTAACCATGACAGCAATGTTGCTTGGCGGTCTTGCATTTTTTCTTTACGGAATGAATGCAATGTCAGGCGGTCTTGAACAAATGGCAGGAGGCGGCCTTGAACGAGTTATGAACAAGGTTACCTCAAATGATTTTTCGGGTTTCTTTTTAGGAGCCGGAATTACCGTTGCTATTCAGTCGTCATCAGCCTTTACGGTAATGCTTATAGGTCTTGTAAACTCGGGTATTTTAGAGTTTTCGAACACCTTTGGTATGATAATGGGTTCAAACGTAGGAACAACCCTTACCGCCTGGCTTTTAAGCCTTGCGGGTATTGGTGAGGGTAACTTCTTTATA
>JAZQHI010000133.1:0-13028 GCA_045540535.1 Acutalibacteraceae bacterium
TATACCCATATTGAACTTATGCCTGTAACCGAGTATCCGTTTGAGGGTTCATGGGGTTATCAGGTAACGGGCTATTTTGCCCCTACTTCACGGTACGGAACACCTTTAGATTTCAAAAAATTCGTTGATATTATGCATAAAAACGGTATCGGCGTTATTCTTGACTGGGTTCCTGCCCATTTTCCGAGGGATGAACACGGGCTTTTCAGGTTTGACGGTACACCCCTTTACGAATATGCCGATGCCCGCAAGGGTGAGCATAAAGAATGGGGTACAGTGGTTTTTGATTACTCTAAGCCTGAGGTTAAAAGTTTCCTTATTTCAAGCGCTGGCTTTTGGCTTAAAGAGTATCATATTGACGGCTTGCGTGTTGACGCAGTCGCTTCTATGCTATACCTCGATTACGGAAGACAGAATACGGGTTGGATACCCAATATCCACGGTGGTAGAGAAAATCTTGAAGCGGTAGAATTTTTGCGCGAAGTAAATAAAGCCGCCTTTAAGATAAACCCCGATGTTCTTATGATTGCGGAAGAATCTACCGCTTGGCCTATGGTAACTAAGCCTGACTCTCTGGGTGGTCTTGGCTTTAACTTTAAATGGAATATGGGCTGGATGAACGATATGTTAAAATATATGTCGTTAGACCCCCTTTTCAGAAAAGGCTGTCACGATAGCCTTACCTTTTCCTTTTTTTATGCTTTTTCAGAGAATTTCGTTTTACCTATCTCCCACGATGAAGTGGTCCACGGTAAATGTTCGGTTATAAATAAAATGCCTGGGGATTATGACCTTAAATTTGCAGGCTTGCGTGCATTTTACGCTTATATTATGGCGCATCCGGGCAAAAAACTTTTGTTTATGGGTCAGGAATTCGGTCAATTTTCCGAATGGGACTATAAAAAGGAACTTGACTGGCTGTTGTTAAAGTTTGAAAGCCATAAAAATTTACTCGAATATTCAAAAGCACTTAACCTTTTTTATCTTGAAAATTCACCCCTTTGGGAGATTGATTTTTCGTGGGAAGGTTTTAGTTGGATTTCTAATGACGATTTTTCGCAAAGCATTATCGCTTTCAGAAGAATAAATAAATCAGGCGACGAATTAATTGTTGTATGTAATTTTGTGCCTGTAAAACGCGAAGAATACCGTATCGGTGTTCCGCGCCTTTGCAGTTATAAAAGAATTTTCTGCTCGGAAGATAGCAAATTCGGCGGTTCTTTTAAACCTGCAAAGAACAGTTACAAGGCTGAAAAAACCGCTATGCACGGATATAAATATTCTCTTAGTATTGATATTCCGCCCATGTCGGTAAGTTTTTTCAAAGCGCCTAAAAAACGAAAAAATGCTGAGGAGAAAAAAGCGTAGACCCACCCCAAAGCATAATATAAACCCGTTCTGCTAAGCGTGCTGGTCATACTAAGCAAACGGCTAATTAAAGACGGGAGTGTTATTATTGAAAAACAAGAAATGTGTTGCAATGTTGCTTGCAGGCGGTCAAGGCAGCAGACTGGGAGTTCTTACCAGTAAAATTGCAAAACCTGCCGTACCTTACGGCGGAAAATACCGCATTATCGACTTTCCTCTTTCCAACTGCGCAAATTCAGGTATAGATACTGTCGGTATACTAACCCAATACAAACCGCTCGAACTTAACAACTACATAGGTTCGGGCAAACCGTGGGATTTGGACCGCATCAGCGGCGGCGTCCACATTCTGCCCCCCTATCAGACTCAGGCAGGCGGTGACTGGTATAAAGGAACCGCTAACGCTATTTATCAGAATCTTGAGTTTATCGAGCGTTATAACCCCGAATATGTGCTGATACTTTCGGGTGACCATATATATAAGATGGACTACTCAAAAATGATAGATGCTCATACCGAAAGCGGTGCTGACTGCACAATAGCAGTACTTGAAGTTTCTATGGAAGAAGCAACACGTTTTGGTATTATGAATGCTCGCGAGGACGGCACTATTTACGAATTTGAAGAAAAACCTCCCGTACCTAAGAGCAATCTTGCTTCAATGGGTATTTATGTTTTTAATTGGGATAAACTCAGAAAATATCTTATTGAGGACGAGGCCAATCCCCTTTCAAGCAACGATTTCGGTAAAAATATAATCCCTGCTATGCTTGATAGCGGCGAAACCCTAAAAGTTTACAGATTTAACGATTACTGGAAAGACGTTGGTACGATTGACTCTTTGTGGGACGCTAACCTTGACCTGCTTAATCCTAAAATTGACCTTAATCTTGCTGACAGTAACTGGCGCATTTATTCCCGTACAAACAGTATGCCCCCGCAGTACATTTCGCAGGACGCAAATGTTGAAAATTCACTCATTACTGACGGTTGCGAAGTATCGGGTAATCTCGATTATTCAATTCTCTTTGAAAATGTAACCGTAGAATCGGGTGCTACGGTAGAATATTCACTAATTATGCCGGGCGCAGTTATCAAAAAAGGTGCTCACGTTAAATATTCTATAATCGCAGAAAACGTTGTTGTTGAAGAGGGTGCCGATATCGGCGACGACCCTGCCGTTGTAGGTACTGAGGACTGGGGCATCACCGTTATAGGCGATAATCTTACCGTTGGCAAAAATGCTAAGATAAAAGCCAATAAAATGATAACCAAAAACATTGCAGAGGGGGAAGAAATATGAGAACATCCGCAGTAGCAGGTATTGTTTTTGCCAATACCAATGATAATTTTCTTAAAAAGTTAACGGCGCATCGTTCTATGGCATCTGTGCCAATAGGCGGCAGATACCGTCTTATAGATTTTGCGCTTTCAAACCTTGTTAATGCAGGTGTTACATCTGTAGGTATTATAACCAAAGAAAAGTACCGTTCCCTTATGGACCACGTAGGCAGCGGTATTCCTTGGGAACTTGACCGTAAAAACGGCGGTCTTTATCTGCTTCCGCCTTATCAGAACAGTAAAATGAAACGTTACAGCGGCACTGTTGACGCGCTTTACGGCGCAAAGGATTATATTGAACGTTGCAACAGCGAATATATTGTTCTTTGCGATTCGGACCTTTTGGCTAATGTTGATATACAGGCAGCGCTTAAAAATCATATCTCTAAAAATGCGGATATTTCCTTGGTTTATCATAAAGGTGTTGTAGCACCTTGCGAAGAACCGCGCGAAACTATGCTTTTAAAACTTAATTCCGATAATAAAATCACCGCAATTTCGTTTGAAAATGAAAAAGAAACCAAAACCGCATTCGGTATTGGCATTACAATTTTAAGCCGCAAATTGTTACTTAATCTTGTAAGCGAGGCTGTTGATAACGAATCTGCAAGTTTTAACCGCGATGTTATTGCCAAAAAACTCAAAACCCTTGATGTTATCGGTTTCGAACATTCGGATTATGCCGCGCTTATGAACGGCACTCACAGTTATTATAACGCGAGTATGGATTTGCTTTTACCCGAAGTCCGCCGTCAACTTTTCAATAAAGACCGTCCTGTATTTACTAAAACGCGTGACGATATGCCCACCCGTTACGGCACAAAAGCCGATGTTAAAAACTGCTTCATTGCTGACGGTTGCGTTATAAACGGCACGGTTAAAAACAGTATCCTTTTCAGAGGCGTTACGGTTGAAAAGGGCGCAGTTGTAGAAAACTGTATCTTAATGCAGGAAACATCTGTTGGAAGCGGTGCTGAAATTTTCAATGTCATTGCCGATAAAAACGCCGTTATTGGTGACGGTATGGTAGTTAAAGGCACAGATAAAAAACATTTCTTTGTTAAGAAAAATCAAATCGTATAATTGGCTAAAGGAGTAGTATATGAAAGTTTTATACGCCTCGAGTGAGGCTTATCCATTTGCGATGTCGGGCGGTCTTGCCGATGTTGCAGGCGCTTTACCGAAAGCACTCAGAAAAAGATTTGTAGGTTGCAGAGTGGTTTTACCTCTTTACAGCAGTATATCCGAAGAACTTCGCCAAAAAATGACCTTTGTCTGCAGTATCACCGTGCCTGTTGCCTGGCGCAGACAGTACTGCGGTATATTTGAAGCCCACGTTGACGGTGTTATCTATTATCTTATCGATAATCAGTACTATTTTAAACGTGAAGGTCTTTACGGCCATTTTGACGATGCCGAGCGTTTCGCCTTTTTCTCCCGCGCAGTGCTTGAAATCATTCCCTATATAGATTTCACCCCCGATATTATCCACTGTAATGATTGGCAAACCGCTTTAATCCCTGTATATCTTGATGCATTTTATAAATATGCCGACCTTTATAAAAACATAAAAACTGTTTTCACAATTCACAATATACAGTATCAGGGTAAATACGGCTATGAACTCACTAATGACGTTTTAGGTCTTCCTAAAGAGTGTGAAAGCCTGCTTGACTACGATAACTGCCTTAACTTTATGAAAGGCGCTATCCAGTGTTCAAATAAAGTCACCACCGTTTCCCCCACATATTCTAAAGAAATACTCGACCCCTATTATTCACACGGGCTTGACGGTATTTTAAAAGAATTCACCTATAAATTAACAGGTATTGTAAACGGAATTGACTGCGATGTATACAATCCCGAAACCGATCCGCTGATTTATAAAAACTATTCTGTAAACGATATTTCGGGCAAGGCTTATAATAAAGCCGAACTTCAAAAGGAATTAGGACTTCCTCAAAGAGAAGACACTGTTGTTATAGGTATAGTTACAAGACTTGTAAAACACAAGGGTATTGACCTTGTAAAATGCGTTTTTGAAGAACTTTTAAAGGCCGATTTGCAATTTGCAATTTTAGGTTCGGGCGAATGGGAGTTTGAAACTTTCTTTCACGAAATGGCGGCAAAATATCCCGATAAAGTCGGTCTTAAACTCGGTTTTAACCCGACCCTCGCTCATAGAATTTATGCCGGCGCGGATATATTCTTAATGCCCAGCCAAAGCGAACCTTGCGGTCTTGCACAAATGGTGGCGCTAAGATACGGCACTATACCGATTGTTCGCGAAACGGGTGGTCTTAACGATACTATAAGCGACAGCGGTGATAATAAAGGTAACGGATTTACCTTTAAATCTTATAACGCTCACGATATGCTCGAAACCGTTTGGCGCGCTTTTGCAGGTTATGCCGATAAAAACGGCTGGGCAACACTTCGCGAACGCGCAATGAAATGTGACAACAGTTGGAGCACATCCGCTAACGCCTATATCCGCCTTTATAAAGATACCTTAAATCAGTAAACTAAAAAAAGGGTTGCTAAATTTTAGTAACCCTTTTATAATCTAAGATGAAACATCTTTTATTTCTTAAGTTACAAGGGGTATTTTTATGGAAATTATTAAATCTATTATATTAGGTATTATAGAGGGTATTACCGAATGGTTGCCTATAAGCAGTACAGGACATATGATTCTTGTGGATGAACTCATCCACCTTAATACATCGGATGCTTTTAAAGATATGTTCCTTGTAGTAATTCAGTTGGGCGCTATTCTGGCAGTAATTATTCTTTATTGGAATAAACTCTGGCCTTTTCATTTAAAGAAAACCGCCGCCAAACCCTGCTTTAAATCCGAAAAGAACGGTTTTGCACGCCTTTGCAATAACTATGTATACGGCGAACGCTTTGTTTTGTGGTTTAAAATTTTATTAGCCAGCGTACCCGCGGCAGTTTTAGGTCTTTTGTTTGATGACCAGATTGATGCTATGCTAACGGGTGACGGCCGCGCTTATGTTGTAGCGGCAACACTTATTATATACGGTGTGCTGTTCTTGATAATCGAAAATATGACAATTAAGTCTAAAATCGAAGATTTAGATTCCCTTACATATAAAACCGCATTCTTTATAGGCCTTATTCAGTGCTTAGCCTTAATTCCGGGCACATCAAGAAGCGGTTCTACAATACTCGGCGCTATGCTTTTGGGACTCTCAAGAACCGCCGGAGCAGAGTTTTCATTCTTCCTGTCCGTTCCTGCAATGGTAGGCGGCAGCGGAATAAAGGTGCTTCAATACTTTGCGGACGGTAATACATTTAACTCGACCGAAATTATAATTCTGGCTGTCGGTATGGCAACCGCATTCGTGATTTCAGTATTAGCAATTAAATTCTTGCTTTCCTATATCCGTAAGCACGATTTCAAGGCATTCGGCTACTATAGAATAGTTCTAGGTATAATAGTAATTGCCTATTTCGCTTTAACAAAATAATTATAAAAAAGTGCTTGACCTTAGAGGTGATATGTGTTATAATACTATCACCTCTGGAGGTTCTTTTTTTTTGCAAAGAATCCGGTTTTTCCAGTATTTAAAACATATTGTGCTTATGCTTTCTTTCTGTCGCAAAATGTGGTGGGAAGGCACAAGGTTTATGCTGGATTGAGGGAGGCGTTTACTTTTACGATAATGTCAGAGTAAAAGCAAAAAATATTTCCGTAAAGCGGGAGGTGCCGTTATGAGAGTAAAAATAACACTTGCTTGCACAGAATGCAAACAGCGCAATTACAACACAATGAAAAACAAGAAAAACGATCCTGACAGGCTTGAAATGAACAAGTACTGCAGGTTCTGCAAGAAGCACACCCTACACAAGGAAACAAAGTAAGGAGGCAACGGGATGAAGACAATTAATAAACTTTGCCGTATACTTTCGATAGTTTTCGGCGTAACTTCTCTCGTACTATTCTTTACAAACTTTGTTACTGTCACAACTGCTGATTTTAGCAAAGACCTTGTAGGTGCTCAGTTGGCTTTCGGAAGCGAAGTTGACGGTATAGGTGATATGGCTAAGTCTGCAGATATTCTTCTCTGCTTCTGGCTTACTGCTATTGCCGCAGTGCTTAGTATTTTCTCTTTCAAATCCAAAAAGTTGCGTTACGCTACTTGTGGATTCAGCATTGTAGCAACCATCTATATGCTTGTTATCCGTATTTCAGGTGCTTACGATTTTGTTGATATCCGTCCCCTTTCCTATAACGATATCACAGGTTTAACCTTCTCAATCTTCGTAACACTCGCAGTTATAGCGTTAGCATTGTTTACAATTGCTTCAATCGCTTATCTGCTTATTGACGATTATATTGAGGTTTTGGAATCCAAGGGCGAAAAACTTACAATTTGTAAGCGAGTTATCCGTTTCCTGAGAGATTACAAGAGCGAATACAAAAAGATAGTATGGCCGAGTTTGAAAGACGTTGTTAAGAACACAGTAATCGTTCTTATCATGTGCTTACTTATCGGTGCTCTTATTTGGGTCGTTGATTTCGGTTTAGGTCAGTTGCTCAGTCTTATATTAGGCCTATAATTTCGGAGGTAAATCATGTCTGAAAATAAAGAAGCAAAATGGTATGTAGTCCATACTTATTCAGGATATGAAAACAAAGTGGCAAGCGACCTTGCAACAATGGTAGAAAGCCGCGGTATGCAGGACCTTATCCACGAAATTAAAATCCCTACCGAAATCGTTACAGAAATCAAAGACGATAAGAAAAAAGAAGTTGAAAGAAAAATATTCCCCGGTTACGTTATGATAAAGATGATTGTAACTGACGACAGTTGGTATGTAGTAAGAAACATCCGCGGTTGTACGGGATTTGTAGGTCCGGCTTCAAAACCGGTACCGCTAACTGATGAAGAGGTTGCAGCCTTAGGCGTTGAAAAGCATAGCGTTGAAGTTGGCTACAGTGAAGGTGATAATGTTAAAATTATCAGCGGTCCTCTTGAAGGCTACTCGGGTACTGTTAAATCGGTTGATACCGCAAATAACAATGTATGTGTAGTTCTTTCTATGTTCGGCAGAGAAACTCCGGTTGAACTTGAACTTGACCAGATTTCTTTGGCAGACGATTAATTTATTAATACGCAGAAATGCTTATTGAGTCCCGACGTAAGACTTTTTACGTCACGGTGGGAGGGACGGAATATGACCGTTCCGCCAGGTGTTTTTAAAAACACTGTTACCACGAATAATGGAGGTGCAAATAAATGGCTCAGAAAATTACAGGTTACATTAAACTTCAAATCCCTGCAGGTAAGGCTACACCGGCTCCCCCGGTAGGTCCTGCTCTCGGTCAGCACGGCGTAAACATTATGTCGTTCACCAAGGAGTTCAACGAAAGAACAAAGAATGATATAGGTCTTATTATCCCCGTAATCATCACTGTTTACGCAGACCGTTCTTTCAGTTTTGTTACAAAGACTCCTCCTGCAGCCGTTCTTATTAAGAAGGCTTGCGGTATTGAGAGCGCTTCAGGCACACCTAACAAAACAAAGGTTGCCAAAATTACCAAAGAGCAGATAAAGAAGATTGCCGAAACAAAAATGCCCGACCTTAATGCTGCAACTATCGAAACCGCTATGAGTATGATAGCAGGTACTGCACGCAGTATGGGTGTAGAAGTAGTCGATTAATTCTCTCTTGTGGGAGGAAAATTCCGATTTAACCACTTATTGGGAGGTAAACAATGAAACACGGAAAAAAATATAATGAAAGCGTAAAACTTATAGAAACAGGTAAGTTTTATGATGTAAACGAAGCAGTTGATATTGCTGTTAAAACAGGTACTGCTAAGTTTGATGAAACTGTTGAAATTCACGTTCGTTTAGGTGTTGACTCTCGTCACGCTGACCAACAGGTTAGAGGCGCAGTTGTTCTTCCTAACGGAACAGGTAAGACTATAAGAACCCTCGTTTTCGCTAAGGGTGACAATGCTAAAGCGGCTGAGGAAGCAGGCTCTGACTTTGTTGGTGCTGAAGAACTCGTTGCTAAAATCCAGAACGAAAACTGGTTAGACTTTGATGTTGTTATCGCAACACCCGATATGATGGGCGTTGTTGGTCGTCTTGGTAAGGTATTAGGTCCCCGTGGTCTTATGCCTACTCCTAAGGCTGGTACCGTTACTCCTGACGTTGCTAAGGCTGTTACCGAAGCAAAAGCAGGTAAAATTGAGTACCGTCTTGACAAGACTAACATCATTCACTGCCCCATCGGTAAGGTTTCCTTTGGTCCTGAAAAACTTCAGGAAAACTTTGACACTCTTATGAATGCCATCGTTAAGGCTAAACCTGCTGCTGCAAAAGGTCAGTACATTAAGTCTTGCGTAATCGCTACAACAATGGGTCCTGGAATTAAACTCAACGTTGCTAAGTTTGGCGGTTAATTAATAAAACTTTTAGCACCACAGTTTAAAACTGTGGTGCTTATTTTTTACCCACTTGGTTGAATATTATCTCCAAATATGTTATTATTTTTATATATTTAATGTCTTGGTGATGAAAATGAAAAAGGTAAAAACTATTAACCTTAAAACCCCTTTTGAAGAAAATCTTAAAACTAACAATATCCCTTTTAGCGAATATCCACGTCCCCAACTTATAAGGGACTCTTACCTCTGCCTTAACGGCGAGTGGGATTTTAAAATTCTAAATAATAATACGGAAAAATATAACGGCAAAATCACCGTTCCTTTTCCGCCCGAAAGCCGAATTTCAGGTGTAGAGCGCGAAATTCTAAAAAACGATACTTTAATTTACGAACGAAAATTTTTCTTGCCGCCCGATTTCTTGAAGGACAAACTCATTTTGCACTTTGGCGCAGTAGACCAATACTGTACTGTTTTACTTAACGGCAAAACAGTTGGCAGTAATACAGGCGGCTATCTTCCCTTTAGTTTTGATATAACCGAATATATAACCGAAAACGAAAACACCCTAACCGTCACGGTAACCGATCCGCTAGATAAAGATTTGCCCTATGGTAAACAAACCGATAAACGCGGCGGTATGTGGTACACAAAGGTCAGCGGTATCTGGCAAACAGTATGGCTTGAAAGCGTTAATAACGGTTATATAAAAAGCATTAAAATTACCCCTACTATGAAATCGGTATATATTGAAACCGATACCGAAATTAAGGAAAATAAAATTACTATAAAAACTCCCAGTGGCGATACCGAGTATACACTAAACTTAGGCAGCATAAACATTGAAATAGAAAACCCTGTTCTTTGGTCACCCGAAAACCCTTATCTTTATGAGTTTAAAATCGAAAATGAAGCAGACTCTGTCACCTCTTATTTCGCCCTAAGGGAAATTTCTGTTAAAACGGTTAATTCTTCGCCGGTTATCTGCCTTAATAATAAACCCTACTATTTCCACGGTCTTTTGGACCAAGGCTATTTTAGTGACGGTATTTTCACCCCTGCCTCGCCTGATGGTTATAAAAACGATATACTAAAAATGAAATCTTGCGGTTTTAATATGCTTAGAAAACATATCAAAACCGAACCCGAACTCTTTTACTACTACTGCGATAAATACGGTATGGTAGTTTTCCAAGATTTTATAAACAGCGGTAAATATAATTTTATTCTAGATACCGCTCTTCCCACCGTTCTTTTCAAAAAGGGCTTTTCGCATACCGCAACTAAGAAAAGACGTGCGGAATTTTTAAACACCGGCAAGGGCATTTTAAATTATCTTTATAATCACCCGTCAGTTTGTTATTATACAATTTTTAACGAGGGTTGGGGTCAATTTGATGCCGATAACTTTTATAAACACTTTAAATCCCTTGACCCTACACGCATTTTCGATACTACTTCAGGTTGGTTTAAGACAACTTTGAGTGATGTTCAAAGCGAGCATGTTTATTTTAAACCCGTAAAATTAAAGCAAAAAGAAAACCGACCTTTAGTTCTTTCAGAATTCGGCGGTTACTCTTGTAAAATAGAGAATCACGCTTTTAACCCTTATAAAACCTACGGTTATCGCTATTTTAATAATACAACCGATTTTGAAAAAGCACTCACAAAACTATATCTTACCGAAATTTTGCCCGCATTAAAATCAGGGCTTAATGCTACAGTACTCACACAGGTAAGCGATGTTGAGGATGAAACTAACGGTCTTTTAACCTACGACCGCCAAATTTTAAAGGTTAGCAAAGAAAATATGCTCGATATTGCTAATAAACTCACCTCTGCCTTTAATAATGATTTTGATGCCACTAAACCTTAAAAGGTTGCAAAATTCTGCTTTTTGTGGTAAAATAATTAATTGGTATTGAATTTATTGGGGAATACCCCATTTACTAACCGTTAATTTATTTATGGAGGATTAATATGCTTAATACCGAAAGATTATGCTTGGGTTGTATGAACGATAACGGGGGCGAAAAAATCTGCCCTATTTGCGGTTACGATTCTGCAACTAAAAATCCCGATAACGCACTTCCGACAAACTTTGTCTTGCGCGACCGTTATTTAGTAGGAAAACTTTCCTCTGCTGACGGCGAGGGTCTTAATTATATAGGTTGGGACAATTCTAATGATACTATAATTAATATTAAGGAATACTTTCCGTCCAATATTGCCCACCGCAATCCCGATAAAACCGTTTCTATGGAAGAGGGCATGGAATATCCTTTTAACGAGGGTCTTCTTGAATTCAAGGATATTAAATGCAATATAATGCGTGCCGAGTCCGCCGCTTTGGTTCCCGTTACCGACGTGTTTGAAGAAAACGGAACCGTTTATGCTATAGAAAATCATATACAGTCCATTTCTTTGGAAGATTTTCTTCTTAAAAACGGTAACACATTAAAGTGGGAACAGGTTCGCGCACTGTTTTTGCCCCTTATTGATACTTTAAAGGAAATGAACGATATCGGCATTATTCACCGCGGTATTTCTGCCGATACTATAATTGTCGGCCGTGACGGTAAGTTAAGAATAAGCAACTACTTTGTCAAAAAACTCCGCCTTGCTTCGACCGAGTTTGAATCCCAACTTTACAAAGGTTATGCCGCTGTCGAACAATACGGTTTTGAGGGTATGCATGACGATACTTATACCGATGTTTACGGTCTTAGCGCTACCCTTTTCCGCGTTTTAATCGGAACAGTTCCCCCCGAAGCCACACTTCGTTTGCAAAACGATTCAATGTCAATCCCTGCTAAATTTGCCGAGGAACTCCCCCGCCCTGTTTTAGCGGCTCTTGCAAACGGATTACAGGTATTGCCCGAAAACCGCACCCGCGATATTGAAACCTTTAAAAATCAGTTAATATACGGCGAAATTCCTAATTTGCCTAAAGCAAAGCACAACTCTAAAAACGCCGATAAGGTTTCTTCTGATTCAGGCAGAAAAGCAAAGAAAAATAAAGGTAGCGGTTCTGTAAAATATGTTATGATTTCTGCAGGATGTACCGCCCTTATATTCCTTATAATCGGCGCAATTCTTGTTTTCGGCGTATTTAAGGACGAAATTTTTAAACCCCAGGAACCCACCCTTTCAAGTGAGGAAACCAATGTTATCACACCCGAGGTTGACAAAATCGGTGATATTGACAGCGGTGCAGAGGTTACTTCTAAACTCTATACCGTTCCCGATTTAAAGGGCAAACTTTATGCCGAGATTATCGATAACGAAGATTACGAAATGTTTGAATTTGCAATTTCGGAAAAATCTTTTTCGGACGAATACCCCAAAGGCGCAATCTGCTCGCAATCTATAGCCCCCGGCGGTGACGGTGTTGTAAGGGATACTAAAATTGAGGTTGTAATCAGCCTTGGACCTAAGGAAATTAAAATAGCAAACCTTAAAGGTCTTACCGAGGACGAGGCTAAAATGGAACTTTTAAAACAAGGCTTCCTTTACGATAATATTGAAATTCTTGAAAAGTATGATGAGGATGCCGCCCCAGGCGTTGTTATGGGTCAGGAACCCGAATACGGCGAAAAGGTTAATACCGATATCGGTGTTAAAGTTTACATTAACTCTTACGAGGGTGAAGAATCCGAAGAAAGCGGTTCAAGTAAAGACAGCAGCCGCAACTAATCTTTAAACTTAAAAAAACCTATGACAGAAAATTCTGTCATAGGTTTTTTAATATTCTACGTTTAAATTTTAAAGGTCAAGAAAATCTTTTCTGTACTCCAGTCCAAAAGCATCTGCTACAGCCTTTAATTCATCATCACGAATGGTATTTACGTGGGGCAAATGCGCAATTAACATATAAAGTTCAGCGGCTTTTTCA
>JAZQHI010000134.1:0-13349 GCA_045540535.1 Acutalibacteraceae bacterium
GTTGATAAGGAAAATATAACCGTTGTAGGTTTGCTACCATTTTTGACCGAGGGCGATTTAGCAGAGTTTTTCGGTAAATTTATAGTTCATTCAACCTACGGAAGACAGTTTTCTGCAACTGCGTTTGAAAGAAAAATTCCGCAAAACGCCGCCGCTATTTTAAGATATTTGGCGGCAGGGGCAATAAAGGGGATAGGGCCTGCCACAGCGGCTAAAATAGTTGAAAAATTCGGTGAAGATTCACTTGAAGTTATACAGAACCGCCCTCACGAATTAACGGCAATCAAAGGTTTTTCCGCCGCTAAAGCCGAGGCGGTTTCGGCAGAGTATGCAAAACAGTTTGGCGTCAGGGATATTATGCTAATGCTTTCTAAGTATAAAGTAACACCTGACAGATGTCTGGCTATATATAAAAGATTTGGTGAAACCGCTACCGATATTATAAAGGCGAATCCTTATGTTCTTTGCGAGGAGGGGCTCGATTTCCGTTTTGAAACGGCAGAGGATATTGCCGCGGATTTAAGTTTTGAAAAGGATAGTGAGCAACGCGTATCTGCAGGACTTGAATACGTGTTGCGAAAAAATCTTGCCAACGGGCACACCTGTCTTCCAAGGGATAAATTTATATCGGTTTGTTGCCGACTGCTTGAATGTAAAGAAAGCACGGTAGATATTTGCTGTGACCGACTTATCGAATGTATGCGACTTTCAAGTGATTTTATAAACGGAACGGAATTTATTTCAATACCGCTTTACCGCGCCGCCGAGCAACATATTGCGGCAAGGTTATGCAGTGTTAAAAAGTTTATAAACGGTTCGGTAACGGTTGATGAACTTGAAATACAAAATGTTGAAAACCGTTTGGGAATTAAGTTTGAAGAACTGCAACGCAAGGCTATTTTTGAAGCCTTTGAAAGCGGAATTTTAATTCTTACGGGTGGTCCGGGTACAGGAAAAACCACAACCCTTAACGCAATAATCAAACTTTTTGAAAGCCGCGACCTTGATATTGAACTTGCCGCTCCTACGGGCAGAGCCGCTAAGCGTATGACCGAACTTACTGGCAGAGAGGCTAAAACCATTCACCGCCTTTTAGAAGTTGAGTGGGGCGAAGGGGACAAGCGTCAGTTTGCGAGAAATGCAAAAAATCCGCTTTCGTGTGATGTGATAATTATTGACGAGGCTTCTATGATAGACGCTTTGTTGTTTGACGATTTGTTAAAAGCGCTCAGAATGTATTGCCGAATTATATTGGTAGGTGATTCCGATCAACTTCCAAGCATAGGCGCGGGTAATGTTTTGGGTGATATTCTGGCGGCGGATATTTTTCCGTCTATCAGGCTTAAAAAGGTTTTTAGGCAGGCGCGTGAAAGTATGATAATTGCTAACGCGCATGCAATTATTGACGGTGAGGAAGCCGATTTCACAAAAAAGGATTCCGATTGCTTTTTCCTTAAAAGAAATGACAGATATTCGGCGGTGCAAACTGTGGTTGACCTTATTACCAAACGTTTGCCCGATGCTTACGGTATAGATCCTTTAAGCGATGTGCAGGTGCTTTGCCCCTCACGAATGCTTGATACGGGTACAGTTAACCTTAATAATCTTTTGCAAGAATGTTTAAACCCGCATAAAAACCATAGTCCGCAGTTGAGTTTTAAGGGTGTTTATATGCGAGTGGGCGACAAGGTTATGCAAATAAAGAATAATTACGATTTGCAGTATGTTAAAGATAACGGTGAATACGGAACAGGTGTTTTTAACGGTGATGTCGGTTATATTACCGATATTGATATGCGTGCGGGTATAGTTAAGGTCAGATTTGATGATAAGGTTGCTACATATTTTAGCGAAGATTTGGGACAACTGGAACTGGCCTACGCGGTAACGGTTCATAAATCGCAAGGCAGTGAATACGATTATGTAGTATTGCCGCTTTTTGAAATACCCACAAAACTAAAATACCGCAACTTGCTTTATACCGCGGTAACGCGTGCTAAAAAAATGCTTATTTGTGTCGGCGAACCTGATGTTTGGGAAGAAATGGCGCAAAACGACCGTAAAACGTTAAGATATACCTTGCTTAAAACCTTTATTACAAAAGAGGGCGAAAACGGGTGGTAAATAAGATACTGCGTACGGTGTTTCCAAAAGTTTGCTCTGGTTGCGGTAAAGTTATTTCCGAGGACGAGTTTTTGTGTGACTACTGCTTTAGTTTTATAGAAAATACCGATTTTGGAAAACTTTGTACAAAATGCGGTAACTATAAGTCTAAATGTGTCTGCAAAACAAGGACCTTTCATTATAGCGGTGTGACGGCACCTTTTCTTAACATCGGAATTGCTAAAAGGACTATGTATTCCTTTAAATTCAGACATAATGAGCCTATAGCGCAGTATTTTGCAGAACAAATGGCACTAGCAGTAAAACAGTCTTTCTATGGTGTGAAATTTGATGCTGTATGCTCTGTGCCGATAGAAAAATTAAAGTTTTTAAAAAGAGGTTACAATCAAAGCCAAGTTTTAGCCGAGAAAATCGCCTCTATGTTAGAAATTCCTTTTTACGATAATGTTTTTGGCTTTAGAAAACGGAAAAATACTCAACATAAATCATACGGCAAGGAAAGATTTAAGAATATAAAGGATGTATATCTTGTAAAGAAACCGCTTTCGAACAAAACGGTACTTCTTGTAGATGATATAAAAACTACAGGCGCAACGCTTAGCGAATGTGCAAGGATTTTAATGCTTAGTAACAGTAACAACGTATACTGTGTTACGGGACTTATTACCGAAAGGAAAGAAAAGAAAAATGGCAACTGATATAGGAATAGATTTAGGCACCTCTAAAACGGTTATATTTTCAAGTTCAAAGGTGGTTTTTGAACAGCCTAATATTGTAACTGTTGATAATGAAACCTGGGAACCGCTTTATTTTGGTGAAAAGGCAAAACAGACCGTTGGCAGAACGCCCGACAGTCTGGCCTGCGTTAGCCCTATTGAACGCGGTGTTATTGCAGATTACGATATTGCCGAAATAATGCTTAAAAAATATATGAGCGAGGCTTTCGGTAGTAGGATAATGCGTCCGCGCATTATGGCTACCTTGCCTGCAGGTCTTACCGAACTGCAGCACCATTCACTTGCAAATGTTGTAGAATCTGCAGGAGGCAGAAATATTTCCGTAATAGAAAGTCCTTTGGCTATTGCTTTTGGCTTAGGACTCGATTTTTCAACTCCGAGAGGTTCGCTTATAGTAGATATAGGTGCCGGCACTACCGATATTGCCGTAATTTCGTTAGGCGGTATCGCGGCTTGCGATTCGTTTAAAACTGCTTCACTCGATTTTGATGCGCAGATAATCCGTTATATTAGAAAAGAATATAATATTGAGATAGGACCTCTTACTGCTGAGGCTATTAAAATTAAGATAGGCGCGGCGGTAAAACGCGATATAGAAATAGCGATGGTTGCTAAGGGCAGAAATGTCTTCACAGGTCTTCCTGAAAGTTTCGAAATTTCAAGCGGCGAAGTTTACGATGCAATAATAGATACTGTAAATTCTATTTGCAATGCAATAAGGCTTGTTTTACAAAATACAAATCCCGATTTGGTTGCCGATATTACGGCGGACGGTATGTATCTTACAGGCGGCGGTTCTTGTCTTTACGGACTTGATACAAAACTTTCAGAATATTTGGGTCTTGAAATTCATAAATTGGAAGACCCTCAGTATAGCGTAGTAAAGGGCGCGGCAGTTGCTCTTAAAAAACCTGAACTCCTTAAAAATGTTGATTATCAAATGCGTTCAATAAAGGAACTTGTAATAGAATAAAGTAAACGTTTAAAGGTTTTTTTATTTACTTTTATTTAACTTGACTTTTATTTTAATAAGTATTATTATTAAAATAGCGTATTTTGTGAATTTGGAGATTAAGAGAAAAATGAGCAATAATAGTGTTATATCAAATTCGGTTATTAAGCGTTTGCCACGCTATTATAGATTTTTGGGTGAACTTAAATCAATGGGTTTTACGCGAATTTCTTCACGTGAACTTTCTGAACGTATGGGGCTTACTGCAAGTCAGATAAGGCAGGACCTTAACTGCTACGGCGGTTTCGGTCAACAGGGTTACGGCTATAACATTGAAATTTTGCAAACCGAAATCGGAAAGATTTTGGGTATTGACAGACCTAAAAACACAATACTTATCGGTATGGGTAATTTAGGCCGCGCGGTAACTATGCATATTAATTTTGAATCAAAAGGTTTTAGACTTATCGGTCTTTTTGACTGTAAGGAGTCACTTGTAGGTCAGGTGGTTAAAAATCTTCCTATAAGAAATACAAGCAGTCTTGATGAATTTTGTCGTGAAAATCTTCCTGAAACGGCAATTTTGTGCATCCCGAAAGAAGCCGCGCGTGAAATTTCCGAGCAACTTGTAAAACTTGGTATAAAAGGTTTTTGGAACTTCAGTCATTATGATTTGGCGTTACAGTATCCCGATGTAAAGGTTGAAAATGTTCACTTTGGTGATAGCCTTATGACACTTTCTTATAGATTAAATAACGATTAAAATGCACTGCTTTATGCAGTGCATAATTTTTTTAAGGGCGGTGATATCTTGAGGGATTATTTAGCGAAAAGACCGATGCTGCTTTGCGGAATTTTGTGTTTTACAGTATCTGTAATTGGCTTTTATTCTAAGTTATTGCTTTTAATAAGCGGTTCACTTTTTAGCGGATTACTGATTTTTATGATACTTAGCGACAAAGATTTTTCTTATAGGATGATTACTGCCATAGTGATTTTAGTTTCGGTATCACAAATCTTTTCTTATGGAAAGGCAGATACCCTTAAAATAACCGACGGCGAAACGGTTGACTGCAAATTTGCTGTTTGCGAAATTACATATAACACAAGCAATTATTCACTTTACGAATGTGAAGTTTTAAAGAGTTCTCTTTTAGATAAAGGCACAAAAATTTCGGTTGGTTGTTCTGAAAGTAATTTTAAAACAGGAGATATAATAAAAGGAGAATTAAAACTTAAAAGTATAGAAAACAGTAAGTATAAATCAATGTCGTACAGTAAAGAAATTTATATAAACGCCGATTTAAAAGAATACAAAAAGCAAGGCGAGGATTTTGTATTAAAAAGTATTTCGAAAGTAAGGAAGTATATTAACGATACTATCTTTTCTAATATCAACTATTCTGCCGCCGCTACACTTTCGGGAATTATTTTAGGTGAAGATAGATATTTTACTGCTGAATTTGAAGAAAATATTAAAAATTCGGGTGTTAGTCATGTAATGGTGGTTTCGGGAATGCATTTGTCGGTTTTTGTTTTAATTTCCACCTATTTAATAGAAACGGTAGTATACAATAAATATTTAAGAGCAATTCTTATTTGTTTTACGGTTTTGGGTTTAATTGCAGTTTGCGGATTTACTGCCTCAATGCTAAGGGCAAGTATTACATATTTACTAATGGCACTAGGGCTCATTTTTGACCGCAAAGGTGTACCCGAAAATACTTTGGGTGCGGCAGTGTCGGTAATGATTGTTTTGTCACCCTTTATAGCACTTAGTATAGGCTTTCAGTTGTCGGTTCTTGCAACCTTTGGTGTGGTTGGAATAGCATTACCAATAATCAGATATTTTAATGAACGTAAACTAATAAAAAATAAAGCGCTTTCGGGTGTTTTCACGGTTATAATTACAACATTTAGCGCAAGCCTTATGACTGCGCCTGTAACCGTAAACAGTTTTGGATTTATTTCTACGGTAGGGCTAATAACCAACCTTTTAATTTCGTTTGCAGTAACGGTTATAATCTGGCTTGCGGTTTTGTCACTTGCAGTGAATTTGATTTTCCCTGGGCTTTCAGGTGTTTTATTTTTAGCCTGCGAAATAATTGTCGATTATGTTAATTTTGTAATTAATTATTTCGGCGGTATGGAATTTGCTGTTCTTTATACACCGCGGTTCTTTGCTGTTATTCTAATTGCTCTTATTATAGCGGTATTTTATATTTTGCTCACTTGTAAAAATAGAATAGATATGTTAAAATTAAAAGAAATGCGTAAAAAAATAATTTCGGAGGGCGGACAAAGGTTAAAATGGCGATAGTTTTTGAAGAAACCTTAAAAAAGAATATTGCGTCAACCCCAAAGGGAGTGTATATACTTTTCGGTAATGACAGTTTTTTAAAAAAGAGTTATACTGATAAAATTGCCAAAAAGATTGCCGAGCCTGATGATGTTTTTAATTATTGCAAATTCGGGGCAGACTGTGACTTGCAGGATGTTTACGATGCCGCAATGCAACTGCCATTTATGGCGGATAAAAAGTATATCGAACTTTGTGATTTTGATTTTGAGCATTGTTCAAAATCAGATTTTACAAAACTTTGTGACCTTGTAACCGAAACACCTGATACGGCGGTTCTGGTTATCAGGTTTGACAGTGTTGAAGTGGATTCTAAAAAAAGCGCAAAGTTTAAAAAACTTGTGTCTTCTTGTGATAAGGCAGGGGGACTGGCTGTTAGCCTTGACCACAGAAAGATGCCCGAACTTATAAAAATGCTGACGGATGGCGCGCAAAAACGCGGTGTGAAAATGGAACCGAGCGCCGCGAGATATCTTATAGAATCTGCAGGGGACGATATAAACACCTTAAAAAACGAACTTATAAAACTTTGCGCTTATGTGGGTACTAATCCAATCACCAAAGAAACGGTGGACAAGGTTTCGGTTAAAACGGTAGAGGCATCGGTTTATAACCTTTCTAAATTTATTTTAAGTTCGGATACTTCACTTGCGCTTTCCTGCCTTGATGAACTGTTTTTTATGCGAATAGAACCTATGATAATTTTGCATACGGTATCTTCGGTTTATGTGGATATGTTCCGCATCTATGCCGCTAAGGAGCAGGGACTTGGAATAAAAGATGTAACCGAGGTATTTGGTTATAAGGGTAGGGAATTTGTGCTTGAAAAAGCGGCGCAAAACCTTAAAAAATTTGATTTTAAAAGACTGTTTTTAAGTTTTGAAGCCCTTACCGCTGCCGATAAAAAACTTAAATCTTTTGGAGCGGATAGCCGAATTATATTAGAACAGTTAATAATAAGGCTCATTTATATTATTGCAAAGGGTGAGCCGATTGATTAAAATTGATAAACCTATAATAGTTGAGGGCAAGTATGATAAAATTACACTTGAAAATGTAGTAGATGCTTTAATAATTTCTACCGACGGTTTCGGTATTTTTAAAAATAAAGATAAATGCCGAATGATTAAAATGCTGGCTCAACAAAACGACGGAATAATCGTTATGACTGATAGTGATAATGCTGGTTCACAAATAAGGGCATATTTGAAAAATATTGTGGGAGAAAGTCCTATTATTAATGTTTATGTGCCGAGTATCAAGGGTAAAGAAAAGCGTAAAAGCGCCTATAGTAAGCAAGGGCTTTTAGGGGTAGAGGGTATGACACCCGCAGTAATAATTGATGCTCTTAAAAAAAGCGGAATTAATGCGGAAAACGTGGCAAATAAAAAAAGCGAAATCACTAAAACCGATATGTTCGAATTGGGGTTATCTGGGTGTAGCGACAGCGCTTTAAACAGAAAACGGTTACTTGAATTTTTAGGGTTGCCAGAAAATTTATCCCCTAATGCTATGCTTGATGTTCTTAATAATATGTTCTCGTTAGAAGAATTTTTTGAGGTGAATGAAAAGTGCCGAAACACGCAAGACAAAAACTGAAATTGCTTTACACACTTGAAGTTTTAAAAAAGTTCAGCGATGAAGAAAATCCGATGAATTCCGCTAAAATAGCAGAAAAACTTTCGACTTACGGCATCGAAGCCGAAAGAAAGTCTATTTATGACGATATTGCCTGCCTTGAAGATTTTGGTTGTGATATAATTAAAGCGGACGGTAATAAAGGTTGGTTTATTGGCGACCGCGAGTTTGAAGTGCCCGAAATTTATCTTCTTTGTGATGCGGTGCGCTCGGCTAAATTTATCAGCGCTAAAAAAACGGGCGAACTTATTTCGAAACTTAATTCTATGCTTAGCACTAATCAGGTAAAGCAACGCGAAAATTCAGTATATTTTGGCACAATGGAAAAATGCACTAACGAAGAACTTTATTATAATATTGATAAAATCACTTCGGCACTTCAGAAAAGACTTCAGATAAAACTCACATATTCTTCGCGCTATTTTAACGAGTCGCGGGAAATTAAATATAATAAAAAGGAAATGATTATTAATCCTTATGCGCTCAGTTGGCAGGATGACCATTATTATCTTATCGGAAACCATTCAAAATACGATAATTTAATCCATTTAAGACTTGATAGAATAAGTGCAGTTAAAGTACTTGATACTAAGGCAAGGCACTATTCAGAAGTGAGCGATTACAAGGAATATTTTGATACCGCCGATTATACCGATAAACTTTTCGGTATGTATAGCGGTGATATGACCGAGGTTGAACTTTGTTGCAACAAAAGTATTACAGAACAGGTGCTTGACCGCTTTTCTGAAAATATATTTATTAAAAAGGTTACTGATAACGAATTTTGTCTTACAATTAAAGCCGCTATATCCGACGCGCTTGTTACCTGGATAATTAATTACGGCAGTAATATAAAGGTTAATTCGCCCGAAGTTTTGCGCAATATGGTAAAGGAAAGAGCAAAAACAGTACTTGAAAACTATGACTGACAGGTGAAATTTTTATGCGAATGAGAAGAAAAAAGAATTTGGAAGAAAGACTGGGGAACGTTAGCGACTGTCTTTTAATAAGCGATTTTGAGGATAGGAATTTTAATACCGCTAAAGATAAAAAGGAATATATTGATTTAAAAAAATGGTTCGGTAATGATAATCCGCTATTTTTAGAGATTGGTTGCGGTAAGGGTAAATTTGCCTGCGAATATGCGGCAAAAAATCCCGAAATCAATCTTATTGCTGTTGAAAAAAGCGGTAATGTTATTGTAGAGGCTTGTGAAAAAGCAAAAGAAATGGGTCTTTCTAACCTTAAATTTATTAAATGCGGTGCGGAATATCTTGAAAAATATCTTGAACCCGATAGTGTGGGACGTATTTTTCTTAATTTTTCTTGCCCTTTTCCAAAGGCGGCTTATGCCACTCACCGACTAACTCATATAAGATTTTTGGAAATTTATAAGCGTATTATGAAAAAGGATGCCGAAATACATCAAAAAACCGATAATATGCACTTTTTTGAATTTTCTTTGGAGCATTTCACTATCGGTGGATTTAGGCTTAAAAATATTTCGCTTGACCTGCATAACAGCGGGTTTGAAGGCAATATTGAAACCGAGTATGAGCATAGGTTTGCATCCCTCGGTCAACCAATTTACAGATTAGAGGCTTATTTGGAGAATAAAGATGATTGATTTTAATATAGAAAAAATAGTGCCGCTTTGCAAAGAGTTTGGCGTGGAACTTACAGAGGAAAAGCAACAAAAACTTAATACTTACGGAAATCTTTTGCTTGAGTGGAATGAAAAAATCAACCTCACAGCGATAAAAGAACCCGAGGCGGTGCTTTATAAACATTTTTATGACTGTATTTTATTTTTAAAGCATAATAATTTGCCGAACGGTGCCAGTATTATAGATGTTGGAACAGGTGCAGGTTTTCCGGGTCTTGTTTTAAAAATAGTGCGCGAAGACCTTAATGTCACTTTGCTTGACAGTCTTAATAAAAGGCTTGTGTTTTTAAACGAGGTTATAAATGAATTAGGACTGAAAAATATTGAAACGGTTCATTTAAGAGCCGAAGATGCAGGCAAATCAAAACAGCACCGCGAAAAGTACGATTTTGCAACTGCTCGCGCAGTAGCAGCGCTTCCTGTTTTGCTTGAATATTGTACACCGCTTATAAAAAAGAACGGAACTTTTGTTGCTATGAAAGGACCTTCTGCTTTTGAGGAGGCGGCGGCTTGCGAAAATGCAATCAAGGTGTTGGGACTCGCTAAACCTGATATTATATGCGAAAAATTGCGTGATGATGAAGAACGCGCTTTTGTTATACTTAAAAAAATATCGCAAACACCGCCAAAATTTCCAAGAAAACCCGCTGATATATCAAAACAACCGCTTTAGTGCGGTTGTTTTTGTTTTATAAAGCCGAATTTTCCCGACCGAAATTTCTTTACTTTTTTACTTAGAAAAAAGATAATAATATACGGGGTGGATAAATGCATACTATAAGTGATAAAAAATTATTGATGTTAAGACCCGAAGAATTAATATCATCCAAAAACCAACCGCGAAAAAGTTTTGATGTTTACGAGTTAAAACTTTTAGCGGATAGTATAGCCGCAAGCGGTATAATTCAACCGTTGGCGGTGCGAAAAAATCAGGACGGGAAATATGAGATTATAGCAGGCGAAAGGCGGCTTAAAGCCGCGGTTATGGCAGGTATAAGGCGAGTGCCCTGTGTGTTACATAAAACAGATGACGTTACCGCCGCGCTTTATGCTATGATAGAAAATTTGCAAAGAAGCAATCTCGATTTTTTTGAGGAGGCTCTGGGAATTGAAAAATTAATTACGGTATACGGTATGTCGCAGTTAGAGGTTGCGGCAAGACTCGGAATGGCGCAGTCTACCGTGTCAAATAAACTGCGGCTTTTAAGGCTTGATCAGGATTTGCGTTCACAGATAATATCCGCTAATCTTACCGAACGTCATGCAAGGGCGCTTTTAAAATTAAATCCCGAAAAAAGAATTTTGGCGCTTAACCGCATTATTGCTGACGGATTATCCTTAAAACAAAGCGAGGCTTTAATTGAAGAAATTATTAGCCCTAAATCCGAAGAAATCCAAAAGGAAAAAACGGAGAAACCGATAAGAAAATCGGCAATAGGGGATGTAAGGCTATTTTCAAACAGTTTGTCAAAACTTCTTGATACGCTTCAGAATGCAGGTATTGATGCGCGCTCGCAAAAATATGAAAACGACAAATATATTGAGTACAAGGTTCGTATAAAAAAAGAACTGCCCGAAAATATGCGGGCAGAGCAACTCAGAATTTGTTGATTCTAAATTAAAAAACAGGCATAACTTCTGGGTTATGCCTGTTCTTATTTAAAATCAGTCTTCAACTATAAAATCAAAGAAACGGTTGTGACCTTCGCAAGCGGTGATACCGATATGGAACTGCTCGGGAATGTCAGGGTGTTCGCAGGAAACTACATGACCGCCGATATCAGCAGTAATGGTTTTACCTTTAACTTCAACCTTAATATCTACAATCTCATCGGGAGCAATGTCAAATTCAAGTTTGCCAATAAGAGTTGGCTTAATAGGACGCTCGATTTTTTCGGGACAGGGAAGAATGTGCCAGATGTTTATACCCTTTTCGTATGCCACAACCTCGTAATGAAGTTGATATATAGGTGCGCCGTCGGGAGCGGTGATGAAATCATCACAGAAAACCAATAAAGGTGCACCGAATTTAACAAAGTTGCACTTTGTTGAAAATTTAACTCCGCTTGAATACTTTTCCTTTGTTACCATACTTATGTAATCGTAGGCAAAGATATCGTCGTGACCGGATTCGCCGGGGGTAAAGTTTGCCAGACAGTCATCAAGTTGGGTAAACTCTTTGTGCCCTTTAGCAGAAGGACCGTAGGCATAGAAGAAATCGTTCAGATTGCTTTCTTTTGCATTAAAATTGTAAACTTTCACAAAAAACACTCCTTAAGAGTAAAATTATTTTATATGCATTATAGTATATATTTTATCCTTTTGCAACAGTTTTGAAAAATTTTAAAAAATGCTTGCAATATGAAACGGATTGTGATATAATTTATCGGCTATTAAAGATAGCAAATATAAAACACACATTCCGCTTTAAACGGGCAGGTGTCACTTTTACTACGGGTGATTTCCGCAAAATCGGCGGGATGGAGGTAAAAACCTTAGGAGGAAATTAAAATGGCAGTAGTATCTATGAAACAACTTCTTGAAGCAGGCGTTCATTTTGGACATCAGACAAGACGTTGGAATCCGAAAATGGCTGAGTACATTTTCACAGAACGTAACGGTATCTATATTATCGACCTTCAGAAAACCGTTAAAAAACTTAACGAGGCTTATATGTTCGTTCGTGACATTGCGGCTGAGGGCGGCGATATCCTTTTCGTAGGAACAAAGAAGCAGGCTCAGGATTCTGTTAAAGAAGAAGCAGAGCATTGCAGTATGCCTTACGTTAACGCTCGTTGGCTTGGCGGTATGCTTACCAACTTCTCAACAATTCGTACAAGAATTGCTCGTCTTAACCAACTTCGCAATATGCGTGATGACGGCACATTCGAACTTTTACCCAAGAAGGAAGTTATTAAACTTAACCTTGAAATTGAAAAACTTGAAAAATTCCTTGGCGGTATTCAGGATATGAAAAAGATTCCTGCAGCAATGTTTATTGTTGACCCCCGCAAAGAAAGCATCGCAGTTGCAGAGGCTAAGAAACTCGGTATCCCGATTATTGCTATTGTTGATACCAACTGTGACCCTGACGAAATCGATGCAGTTATCCCCGGTAACGACGATGCTATCCGTGCAGTAAAACTTATTGCAGAAACCATCGCTGCTGCTGTTATCGAAGGCAGACAAGGTTCTGAAATGGGCACCGCTGCAGAAGAAACTGCTGAAGAAGTTGCAGAAGAAGCAACAGATGCTGAATAATTAACTAACTAAAATATTTAATCGGAGGAAATACAAATGGCTTTTACTGCTAAAGATGTACAGGCTTTAAGAGAAAAAACTGGTTGCGGTATGATGGACTGTAAAAAGGCTCTTACCGAAACTAACGGCGATATGGACGCGGCTGCAGATTACCTTCGTGAAAAGGGTCTTGCTTCTCAAGCAAAGAAATCTACCCGTATTGCAGCAGAGGGTACTGTATGCGCATATACTAATAACGGTGTTGGCGTTGTTGTTGAATTAAACAGCGAAACCGACTTCGTTGCTAACGGTGACGGATTTAAGGCTTTGGCACAGGAAGTTGCTGAAATCGTTGCAGAACAAAACCCTGCTGACCTTGATGCTCTTCTCAAATGCGAGAAGGACGGTATGACCGTTGAGGCTAAGGTTCAGGAATTGTTCCTTGCTATTCGTGAAAATATCAAAATCCGCCGTTTTGCTCGCGTTGAGGGTAAGGTTGTTACCTATGTTCACGCAGGCGGTAAAATCGGTGTTATGGTTAACTTTGATACCGAACTTGATGCAGACAATGCAGATTTTGTAGCAATGGGTAAAAACATAGCAATGCAGAAGTCGGAGGCCAAGCGGTCTTAG
>JAZQHI010000135.1:0-6257 GCA_045540535.1 Acutalibacteraceae bacterium
GTGTAACTTTGCTAATCCCGAGGGTGCATCTTGGCGAAAAACTTTTTCTTATTTCAATTTAACACCCTTTGGATATGCCAATTTTGCGCCTTTTATTACGGCTTTAATTACTTGCATTATTGCAGTGCTGTTAATGATTTACTGTTTTACGGGAAGTTTTAGTATAGTTAAATTTGTAAAAATAGTGCTCTGTGTTGCTGTTTTTGTTTCGCTTTGCCCCTTGCTTTACGGTATAAACTTTTTTTCCTTTGTAGGCGCGTTAATTACACTTTCTTTAATTGCTGAATTACTTTTACTGCAATTCGCTGTTAAAAAGTAAAATATTAATTTACAATGTATTAAAGGGGATATAAAGATGAGTAGAGTTAAACGTTTGATAAAGATTATAGGAATAATAGTAGTTACAATGCTTATTATTCCTATAGTTGCAATAAATACAGTAAAGGCTGATGCCGGTATGTTAGTAGCATTAATGCTGTTTTTTGTTCTTAACCCCATTGTATCTGTTGCGGTCGGAATTTTTGCAAGCAGAGATATTAAATTTTTTTGGTTTGCACCGATACTCTTTGCAGTATTATTTTGGGTGTTCTCGTGCTTTGCATACGAACCTGCATTTCCTATTGTATATTCGGTGATTTATTTCGTTATTTCGTCAATTAGTATGCTAACCGCAACACTTTTAATAAAGAAGCAGAGCAACTAAAGTTTGATACTGTAAAGGAGTTTGGTTGTATGGAGTATAATTTTGAATTTAATCCGACAGAAACAACATCCGAAATTATTTTAGCAATAATTTTTTTATTTATTGTTTTTGTTGCCGTTCCTATTATTTTGGCAATTAGTGAATATCGTTTAACAAAAAAGAATAAAAGATTTGGTCTTTATTTAATGTTAGGAGTTTTTTTAAGTACAATACTGCTTGGTTTATATTCTCTAATGGTTGGATTTTTATTGTTGATTGTATATTTTGTGACATTAGGTCGCGGGAAATCTAAACAGCAGATAGATAGCAACGATATTTATTATTGCGAGTAGATTATAATATGTAAAACATTAAAAAATCGGAGCATTTTGCTCCGATTTTTTAGTTTGCTTTTATATGAAGTATAATCTCGCTTAAACTGTCCGCATTAAAAGTGCTACCGTTTCGTCTGTGATTTGTTCAGGTCGGCAAAGTTCAATACCTACAACGCCGTATTTCCTCTGTTCTTCAACAGAATAATACTGTTCCATATCAGATGGGGTCGCATTGTCAACGTTTTCTGTTGTGTATCCGCATTTTAATAGTGGCAACGATTTATATAATTCTTTGAAAGAATCGAACCTATGCAGTTTCACAACAGTGGTATTAAGTGTTTCGCCGGTTGTATTTTCGGTGAAAACAATTTTATCACCAACTTTTATTTTCTGACGCTTTTCATCAAACAAACGAAGTTCGATAGTTTTTTCTCCATTCTTTATCATTTCAAAGGGTGCAGAATTTAATTTCATTTTGTGTACGTTGATTTGCCGACTTAATAATGCTACCGTTTCAACATGGCTTGTTCGGGGGAACAGGTCGCAAGGGGTGTATTCTATAAGTTTATATCCTGATTCGGAAAAAATCTTTATATCGCGAGCCAAGGTTGCAGGGTCGCAGGAAACATATACCACTCTTTCTGGGGCGAAACTAACCGATATAGTTTTTATCAGTTCTTCTTCGCAGCCTTTTCTTGGTGGGTCAACAATAATTACATCAGTTTTAATCTTTTCTTCTGCTAATTTTTTGGCGGCAGTAGCGGCATCGGAACAGATAAAACGCGCGTTGGTAATGCCATTAAGTTCTGCATTAAATTCAGCGTCTTTTACCGCATCGGGTATAATTTCAACACCGATTATACTTTTTGCTTCATTTGCCATTGAAAGTCCTATAGTACCTGCACCACAGTAAAGGTCTAATATATTTTTATCCTTTGGTTCAGCATACTGAGCCGCTTTTTTGTATAAAATTTCCGCCATATTTCTGTTTACCTGATAAAAAGACAGGGGAGAAAGACGTACCTTAACACCGCAAAGTATATCGGTTATGTGGGCTTCTCCATAAAGGCAAATGCATTTGTCCCCCAAAATAACATTTGTGTTTTTGGTGTTTATATTGATTTGAAAACTCTTTAATTGGTCGCTAAAAACGGCTTTTAAATTTTCAATAAGGCTTTCAAAATGAGGTAAAATATTACCGTTAATTATAAGGGTTAGCATTATTTCGTTTGTTTTTTCGGCTTTGCGCAGATAGATGTGGCGAAGAAGACCTTTTTTGCTCTCTTCGTTATAACAACTAATGTTGTTTTTTCTTATCCATTCTTCGCAAATTTTTATAATTTCGCTAAATTCCTCAGGTTGCAGAGCGCAGTCAGAAATAGGGATAATGCGGTGGGAATGGAATGCATAAAAACCTGCATTTCCGTTTAAATCAACAGGGAGTTGAGCCTTGTTTCTATAGCCGTTAATATTTCCGTTTGATAAAATTGGTTGCGGCAGAAGATCGACTCCGCCGATACGTTTAATAACCTCGTAAACCTTATTTTGCTTGATTTCAAGTTCTGCGCTATAGTCAATGTGCCTGTAAACACAACCGCCGCATTTATTAAAAACTGGGCAGTCGGGGGTAATACGGCTGTTTGATGGCTTAATAATTTCCAGAACTTTTCCAAAAGCGTAATTCTTTTTAACCTTTAATATTTTTACTAAACATTCGTCACCGATAGCGGTTAGCGGAACAAAAACCGCCATTCCGTTATGTTTACCTATACCGTTTCCGTCACTTGTGACATCGGTTATATTTAAAATAATTTCTTCGTTTTTTTGCATTTTACTTCCCACAAATATAGTAAATTTTAATATATATTACCATATTTTAATCAATAGGTCAAATAGTATGTAGCGGAAAATATCCGCTAACTGCAAAATCGGTGGTTGCCAATGGTAGTAATTACGGGACGGCTGAATATCCATTTGTTTGTGGCTTTTTGTGGGTTATAGTAATAAATAGCGCCACCGCTTGGGTCAATGCCGTTTAGTGCATCGGTGGCGGCGCGGTAAGCACTGTCGGATATAGGTTCATAAAACTGCCCGTCATTAAGGCAGGAAAAAGCGCCTTTTTGATATATTACACCCGATAGTGTATCTGGAAACGAGGGGTGCTCTATTCGGTTTAAAATTACCGCACCAACCGCTACTTGACCTTGGTAGGTTTCACCGCGCGCTTCGGCGGAAATAGTGCGCGCTAAAAGTTCGTAATCTGTAGAAGAATAATCCCCGAACGAATTGTTGGATGATGAGCCTATTCCTAAGGCTTTAAGTGTTTTTTCACCGGCAATACCGTCAACCGAAAGTCCGTTATCCCTTTGAAAGTTCATAACAGCATTTTTCGTAGCGATACCGAAAATACCGTCAATGTTTCCGCCGTAATACCCAAGGTTTTGCAACTGCTCTTGAATTTGGCGTACTTCCTCTGAACGTGAACCCATTTTGGAAAGTCCTGAGACACAACAGGTAAAAAGCGAAAGGGTTATAATAGTGATTAATGCTACTTTTATATAATGTTTCATATAATTGCACCTCAAAAGATAGGTTTTCCTTTTTAGTTTAAGTTATTCTTTAAACCTAAATTTTGCAAAATATGCTTGTATATTACACCGCGGTTTGACAAAATAAGCCGAGATAACGGCGTATAATTAGAAATATATTAAATTAGTATACAGGCGGTGGAAATATTGAAAGATATTGTTAAAATATCGGACAAGATTGAAAATTTTTCGTTTAAAGAATTGACACTCGGCGCTTTATGGCATATTGTGGTAGGACTTGGGGGTATTGCGGCTTCAAGAGCGGTTGTTTTTGAAAGGTTAATGCCGTTTGGATTATCCTTTTTGGCAGGAAGTTCGTTAACATTCACCCCTGCTGCCGCAATAGGCGTATTTTTAGGCTACTTTTTTCCCGCAGTCAGCAATAACGGTTTTGGTTACATAGCGGCGCTTTTTGGAATAGTTGCAATTAAACTTTTACTCGGCAACTACAAAAAATTAGTGGACAACCCTGTGTTTTTAACTGCAATAGCACTTGTTTCTAATTTACTTACGGCTGTTATTTCACTAAGGAGTCTGGAAACTACCGTAATTGACGTTATAACTGAATCGGTACTTTGCGCTATGGGAACTTTTTTTATGGCTAAAAGTTTTGCGCTTATTTCACGTTTTCAGTCAGGACTTTTGCCCGATGAACTTACAACTTTACTTATAAGCCTTAGTGTTTTGATTTTAGGATTTAATAATTTACAGTTTAATGAAATATCATTAGGCAGAATTTTAGGAGTTTTACTTATACTGACATCGGCAAAATACGGCGGAATAATTTCGGGCGCTGTTTCGGGAATAGCAGTAGCACTTACAGTAACCCTTAGTAATGTTTCAGGAAATATCGGTATAGCCTTTGCATTTGCGGGGCTTATGGCAGGTATTTTTGCGTCGCTCGGCAAGTACGCCCAAGTAATAGTGTTAGTGATTTTTAGTTTTATAGGTGCGGTTACTGTGCGGGATACAATGTTAGTTTCCCGTACAGTAATTGAGGCGGCATTAGGTTCTGCACTATTTTTAACGCTACCGCGTAAGGCAGGTATAGTTTTAGGTAAAGTGTTTTCATCAAGTCCTAAAATTTCAGTGCCGTCTGGCTTTAAAAAGTCGCTTACAATGAGGTTGGAATTGGCTTCGCGCGCTTTAAGGGATGTTTCGGAAACGGTAGAACAGGTATCAAGCGAACTTGCAAAAATCAACTCACCCGATTTTAATACCGTTATTTCTTACATAGAACGTGATGCCTGTGCAGGTTGCAAATTAAGGGTTCATTGTTGGGAAAACAAAAAAAGCGACACATTAAATGCAATTCTTGAAATGACAAAGGCGATAAAACAGGGTGAAACTTCCCCCGAAAATGCCGCGCCGCCCGAATTTAAGGGTCGGTGTATGAGAGTGTCGCAAATTGCAAATGTAACTTATAAGCGGTATTCCGATTATGCTTCGCATATAGCCGCCGAAAACCGAATCGACGAGGTGCGGTCGGTTGTTTCTGACCAATTTGACGGAATTTCGGACATGCTTTATGATTTGAGCCGCGATTTTAACAATGATGAAAAATTTGATAATTCTGCGGCGGAGAATGCTGCTGCGGCACTTAAAAATCTTGATATCAGGGTTAGTGAGGCTTGTAGCAGAATTGATAAATTCGGCAGAATGACATTGGAGTTTAAACTTTTAAAAACACCAGATTTAGTTATTAATAAACTTCAGGTTATGAAAATGCTGTCAATAGTTTGCGAGCGCGATTTTGATGTGCCAACAGTCAGAGAAATAGGCGGCGATGTATATATTGTCCTTAACGAGCATGCCGCCATTAGCGTTGATATTGGTGTTGAACAAATTACGGCTTCAGGGTCTAATATGTGCGGAGATGCTTATAAGTACTTTTTGGATGGTAAAGGCCATTTTATAATGATTTTAAGTGACGGTATGGGTACAGGCGGCAGAGCCGCTGTAGACGGCGCAATGGCGTCTGGATTAATGGCAAGGCTTTTGAAAGCGGGATTCGGTTATGATTGTTCGCTTAAAATTCTTAATTCTTCAATGCTGTTTAAATCGACAGACGAATCGCTTGCAACGGTTGATATAGTGAGCATTGATTTATTTACGGGTCAAACCGAGTTATACAAAGCAGGCGCCGCCCCTACAATTATAAGGCGGTCGGGTAAAACGGGTAAGGCGCAAAGTACGTCACTGCCTGCAGGAATATTAAGAGATATCGGTTTTGACAGGGCAATTATAAAATGCAAAGTAGGGGATATTATAGTGCTTATGTCGGACGGCGCTACCGGTAACGGAACCGATTGGATCAGGGCAGAAATTGAGGCTTGGACAGACGGTTCTGCCCAAAACTTAGCCGAAAAACTTTGCGAATCGGCTAAAAGACGTCGGAACGACAATCACGAGGACGATATAACTGTAATGACGGCAATACTTAATAAATCGGTATAAAAAAAAGTCGGTTCTTTTTAGAACCGACTTTTTTGAATGCTACTGTTATTTTAAGTTTAGGAATATAAGCGCTATTACGCCAATACCAAGACCTAACCATTGTGACACTTTAAGTTTTTCCTTGAAGAATATAACAGATACTAAGGTGGTAATGGTAAGACCTCCAACCGCAATTCCTGGGTAGATAACACTCGG
>JAZQHI010000136.1:0-9225 GCA_045540535.1 Acutalibacteraceae bacterium
AGGACTTATGATTGAAAGTTATATTGAGGACGGCGCTCAAAAAATAGGCGAACATATTTACGGTAAATCTATAACCGACCCTTGTCTTGGTTGGGAAAAGAGCCGCGAACTTATTCTCAATATTGCTGATACCTTAAAATAAATATAATAAATTTAAAATCGGAACCGATTCAATTTTTATCGGTTCCGATTTGTTTTAGATAGATTTTAGGGGATATTCCCATTATTTTAGAAAAAGTTTTCGAAAAATAAATGTAATCAATATAACCGCACATTTCACAAATACGGCTGATTGGTGTATTATTACCGTAAATTTCTAATAATTTGCAAGCCTTTTCAATTCTTACTTTGGCTAAAAAAGTTACAGGTGAGCAACCCATTACTTTTGTAAAACAATCCCTTATATAATCGCGCGAATAACCGCTTTTATCAAGAATTTCTCCGACACTAATATTGGGGTTATAGTAATTTTGTTGAATTTCTTCAGCAATGCGGTAAACCGAAATTTTTGCAGGATTTTCAAGTTTTATGTTTTCGAGGAAATAAAGCGCAAACGCCTCGCTTAAAGCCGATAATAAATTCTTGCTGGCAAATCTGTTTTTATATATAAGGGTTGCAAGCGTTTTACCTTCAAAATACGCGTTATCGTTAATAAAAAAGGGCTTTTCAAAATGCAAAAGATGTGAAAAATCCGCACCGATAGAAATATTGCAAAAACCGTTTGTGGATACTGAACCGTGCGGCGTGTTAGGGGGTACAGCAATAATTTTGCCTGCCGAGAAATCTATGTTTTCTTCATTTGTTTTAAGATAGCCGTCACCTGAAATATAGTACATTATTTCCCAATGATTATGCGAATGTATGGGGTATTGCTTAATTCCTTTGTCAGTAATGCTTACAGATATATTCATTTTAATCACCAAAATAATTCTATCATAAATCTATGAATTATACAATAACTAATAGTTATCGCACTATTAGTTATTGTATATTTTTTATTAAAATAGACGCGAGGTGGTAAAAATGAAAAAATTCATAGGCTTTGAACGCGGTATGGGAATAGGCGGTTGGCTTACTAATTATAAGCGTTTTAACGTTTTGCCGCAGGATAAAAGATATGTTTTAACTATAGGCGATTTTGAACATTTTGAAAGTTATATTACCGAGCGCGATGTGGCTTATATAAAAAGTCTTGGTATGGACCATATTCGTCTTGGATTTGACCAACTTGTTATTGAAGAAAGTGTTGGCGTTTACAGAGAAAACATTTTTAAAATTATTGATAACTTTATTGCTTGGTGCGAAAAGTACGGTCTTAATGTTGTGCTTAATCTGCATAAGGCAATCGGTAATTATTGCGATATAAAAGAGGAACGCGAACTTCTTGATGACGAAGGTTTACAAAACCGTTTTATTGATATGTGGTGTGCTTTTGAAAGGCGTTATACCAATAAACCGCAGGTTGCTTTCGAACTTTTAAATGAAGTAAGGGATGTTGACCCAAGTCTTTGGAATGACCTTGCAGAAAAAACGGTTAATGCCTTACGTGTTTTAAATAAGACACGTAAACTTATAATAGGTTCTATCAGTTGGAATGACCCTGTATTTTTAAAAGACCTTAAACTTTATGATGACGAAAACATAATTTACACTTTCCATACATACGCGCCTTTTGATTTTACTCACCAAAGGGGAGTTTTGCAAGCGAATACCTGTTTCTATAACAGAATTATGCCGTACCCCTGTGATATTGAGCGCTACCGCGATTCAAGACGCGTTTCTTACGGCGAAGAAAATGCTTTTGCAAATTTTTCTAAAATGGATATTGATTTTATAAGAGCAAGCCTTAAACCTGCTGCCGATTTTGTAAAGCAAAATCCCGAAAAAATCTTATGGTGCGGTGAGTTTGGTACTATCCGCCATGCCGACATCACTTGGCGCGAAAACTGGATGCGCGACGTAATAACCGTTTTAAAGGAAAATGAAATACCTTACTGTGTATGGAATTATTTAAGCACCCATAACGACGGCAACCGTTTTAGTCTTGTAGATGACGATAAACGCGAAATTTTAAGCGAAGAAATGGCTCGCATAATAGTTGGTGAAGTAGAATGATTAATGTTTTGATATTAATTACATCAATCTTTTTAGGTTCGGGCAGAAGTGTATTTTCTAAAATGATTCCAACAAGTAAAGGGAAAAGCGAATTCTTTTCGAATCAAGCAATTCTGTTTTTAGCGGCCTCTTTAGCAATTTTTATTTTTAATCCAAAAGCCTTTGCGGAAATTACTTGGCTTACCTTTATTTTTGCCGCCGCTTTCGGTATTTTAACAATAGCGGCGCAATGGTGTTATACAGTGGCTTTAGGCAAGGGGCCAACCTCAATTTGTGCAATGATTTATTCCTTTGGATTTATTTTTCCAACAATTATAGGCTCACTTTTTTGGAACGAACCTTTTGGATTTACTACCTTTATCGGCTTAGCGGTTACAATTCTTGCAATTATTGCTTCTTCTTTTACCGATAAAAATAACGGTACAAAAAATAAAGGTTTTTTAATTCCGAATTTAATTGCTATGGCGGCGTCGGGCGGTCTTGGAATTTTACAAAAAGTGCATCAGTCTTCACAGGATGCTAAAAATATAGATGCATTTTTAATTATTGCTTTTGCTCTTTCAATGTTTGCTTCTCTTTTTATGGCGGTAATCAGTACTAAATCAGATAATAGCGATAAAAAGTTTAGTATCTATCCGATTTTAGCAGGTATATGTTTTGGAACAGTGAGTTTAACCAACACTTTGCTTGCAGGCAGAATGAAAAGCGCGATACTTTTTCCGTCGCTTAACATCGGTGTTATGATGATGTGTCTGATTTTAGGTATAATTATTTTTAAGGAAAAACCTACAAAGGCGCAAATTTTTGCTTTCTTTTTAGGAATACTTGCAATACTGATACTAAGTATATAGTGTAAAATAAGGGACGGCGGTTCGTTTGAACCGCCGCCTTTAGTATTAGTGTTTCTTAATTAATCTTAAAAGTTTTGAAAGTTCCATAATAACCATAGGCACTAGAATAAGACCTAAAGAGATTAAATACTGTTTAAGGGAAAGTGTTACAATGCCGAACGCAATGCCTATAGGAGTGAATAAAATCACCAAAACCAGTAGCAGTGAAATTAAAGCAGAAATGTTGAGTTTTTTGTTGGTGAAAAATCCTATTTTAAAGAGTGAACGGTCAGAGCGCAGGTTGAAACTTTGAATTATTTGGGAAATGGAAAGCACCGTAAAAGCCATTGACTGACCTTGTGCTAAATTAGCATCGTTGTTTTGCCAACCAATCCAAAATGCAATCAGCGAAATTACAGCAAACATAACACCTTGCAAAACAACCCTTATACCTAAGCCGTTAGCAAAAATGCCTTCGTTTTTAGGCTTTGGTTTTTTATCCATTATATCGTCTTCAACAGGTTCCATACCGAGCGCTATCGCGGGAAGACTGTCGGTAACAAGGTTTATCCAAAGAAGTTGCATTGAAAGGAAAGGCGTTTTGTGCCATAAAAGCATTGCGGCGAAAACGGTTATAACTTCACCGATATTGGTGCCTAGTAGGAAACCTACAACTTTGCGGATATTAGCGTATATACCGCGACCCTCACGAACAGCCTCAACGATTGTTGCAAAATTATCGTCCGTAAGTGTCATATCGGCGGCACCTTTTGCAACGTCAGTACCAGTAATACCCATAGCGCAACCGATATCGGCGGCTTTAAGGGCGGGGGCATCGTTAACACCGTCACCCGTCATAGAAACAACCTGGTCTTTCTTTTGCCAAGCCTTTACAATGCGGATTTTGTTTTCGGGAGATACTCGCGCATAAACCGAAATATTTTCAACCTGACGGTCTAATTCTTCTTCACTTAAACTGTCGAGTTCAGCGCCTGTAATTGCGCGGTCGCCATCAACAAAAATACCCAGTTCTTTTGCGATTGCAGTTGCGGTAACAACGTGGTCACCGGTTATCATTATTGGCTTAATGCCTGCTTTTCGGCAAAGCGCAACAGCGTTTTTTGCTTCCTCGCGGGGAGGGTCTATCATACCAACAAGACCTAAAAGGTTAAGTCCTGTTTCTAATTCTTCACTTGTTGGAGTTTCAGGAACGGTATCAATTATTTTATAACCGATTGCAAGAACTCTTAAGGCGTTTTCACTTAAAGTTTCGGTGATTTGTTTTGCTTTTATAAGGTCACCTTTAACACAACGTTCAGCCATCATATCAAATGCGCCCTTAACTATTACCACAAATTTTCCGCCGATTTTGTTGACAGTGCTCATTAATTTACGGTCAGAATCAAATGGAAGTTCTTTAAGTCTTGGATATTTTTGGTTTAACTCATCCTTACTGCTTCCTAAGTTGTGGGCGGCTAAAACTATGGCGGTTTCTGTTGGGTCGCCGATGTGTTTTTCTTTGCCGTTTTCAAAAACTACAGAACCGTCAGAACAAAGAGTTCCGTACTCTAAGATTTTTAAAATTTTATCGGAATTTTCCTTTTTAATATCAAAAATTTCATCGTCACCGTCAATATACGCCTTAACAAGTGTCATTCGGTTTTGGGTAAGAGTGCCCGTTTTATCCGAGCATATAACCGATGCACTGCCAAGGGTTTCAACTGCGGGGAGTCTTCTGATTAAAGCGTTGCGCTTAACCATACGCTGAACACCGATGGACAGCACAACCGTAACAATAGCAGGTAAGCCTTCAGGTATAGCAGATACAGCAAGCGAAACCGAGGTCATAAATATTTCCATAACAGGAATTTTATTAAGTATACCTACAATAAATATAATACCGCAAGCGGCAAGCGCAATTATACCTAAGTATTTGCCGAGTTGTGATAACTTTTTCTGCAACGGAGTCTGTGAATCCGACTCGTTATTTAAAAGGTTGGCGATTTTACCCATTTCGGTATTCATACCCGTTGCGGTTACAACTGCAAGCGCTGTACCGTAGGTTATACTGCAACCCGAAAATACCATATTTGAACGGTCACCCAAGGGTGCATTTTCTTTTATTACGGCTTCAGCATCCTTTTCTGAGGGTACAGATTCGCCTGTAAGAGCCGATTCTTCACTTTTAAGGGCAGAACTTTGGAGCAGGCGTGCATCTGCAGGCACAAAATCACCGGCTTCTAATTTGATAATGTCACCCGGTACTAATTCGGCGGCATCAATCAGAGTTTCTTTGCCGTCACGTAAAACGCGCGCGTGCGGTGCTGACATATTCTTTAAAGCATCAAGCGCTTTTTCGGCTTTGCTTTCCTGCATAACACCTATAATTGCATTAAGTATTACTATAAGCAGAATAAGTGCAGGCTCGAAAAATTCTTTCGGATTACCCTCGACACAGGCAATAACAAAGGAAACTAACGCCGCAATGATAAGAATTATAATCATTACATCTTTAAACTGTTCTAAAAAACGCTGGAAATTAGTTTTCTTTCGTTTTTCTTTTAAACGGTTTTCGCCGTACTTTGCGTGCAGTTCTTCAATTTGTGCGGATTTAAGACCGATTTCTGCGTCAGAACCTAATTCTTTTAGTACCTCGGGTCTTGGTTTAACATAAAGTGACATTTTTAAAAATCTCCTCCTAATTTAAAAGCGGCAAGACTCACCGCTATTGCAGATAAGTCTCGCCGCTTAGGATGACGCCAGGAATATATCCATGATGTTGACACCATCGCACTACTGTGCCGACTACTCCCTTATTTGAATTTAGTATACCAACAAAACCAATAATTTACAAGTAAGAAATTGTAAATTATTTTTAAATTAAAGTTCAACGCAAAAAAGGTGTTTGACAATAGCGGCTTATATATATATAATTATATTATGATATATTATGGAGGATTATATGCGACTTTTAACTGTTGGTGATGTTTGCGGTAATGTGGGTTGCGAATATGTGCGCAATAAACTGCCTAAACTTAAAAAAGAAAAGAATATAGATGTTGTTATCATCAACGGTGAAAACTCTGCGGATGGCAATGGTGTTACAAAACAAAGTGCTGAAGATTTGTTTGCTTCTGGTGCGGATATTTTGACAGGCGGTAACCATTCGTTAAGGCGTAAAGAGGTTTATGAATATCTTGACAGCAACTCTTTTATTCTACGCCCGCATAATCTTCCCGAGGCGGAGTATGGCAGAGGTTATTGTTTAGCCGATTTTGGCAGATATAAAATGGCGGTTATAAATCTTTCGGGTAAAGTTTATCTTGAAAGGGTAGGGGCGGAAAATCCCTTTTACTGTGCCGATAAATTGATAGAAAAAGCACAAAGAGAGTGCGCAGATATAATTGTTGTTGATTTTCACGCCGAGGCTACAAGCGAAAAAATCGCTATGGGACTTTATCTTGACGGTAAGGTTTCGGCAGTTTTCGGTACACACACACATGTTCAAACTGCCGATGAACAAATTTTGCCAAAAGGAACAGGTTATATTACCGACCTTGGAATGACTGGACCTAAAAATTCGGTTTTAGGTGTGAAAAGTGATATTATTATTAACCGTTTAAGAGATAATGATATGTCTAAATTTGAGTTTGCCTCAGGGCAAGGTATGTTAAACGGCTGCATTTTTGAAATTGATATTGCCACTAAAAAAACAGTTAGTGTTGAAAGAATAAGAATTTAAGTTATTTTTATTATTGGAGTAAAAAATGAATTTTAAAAAAACAATAGCCTTTATGTTGGCGGCGCTTTTGGTTTTTGTCTTTTCGGGTTGTAAAAACAGTCCTGATACAGTTTCAAGTGAACCCGAACATTCTATAGGGACGGAAAGCGGCAAGAATAAGGACTGTCTTAATCTGCTTTATTCGATGTCCGATACATTTAATCCTTACACAGTTAAAACCTCAATAAACCGCCAGATCTGTAAACTTATATATGAACCGCTTATTAAACTTGATAATAATTTTAATCCCGTTTTTTGTATTGCGAGCGCGGCTACTGTAGAGGGTAAAACCTGTACAGTAACCCTTAACAGTTACAAGTTTTCGGACGGTTCTTCTATAACAGCAGACGATGTTGTTTATTCCTATAATCTTGCTAAGAGTTCTGAAACTTCGTATTCAGCAAAACTTTATGAGGTTGAACGTGCCGCGGCAACAAATTCCAATACGGTTGTTTTTACACTTACAAAATCCGACCCATATTTTATAAATGTACTTAATTTTCCGATAATTAAATCGGGTAGTGAAAAAATTGCCGATTCTGACAGCGTTTTGCAACCGCCTATAGGTAGTGGTAGGTATAAGGTTAGTGACGATAGGCAAAGCCTTGTTTTAAATGAAAATTATCACGGTACTGCAAGTTCTATAAAAACGGTTAAACTTATTAACGCGCCTGATACCGAGTCGGTTACTCACTATGCGCAGGTTGGCGCGGCAGATATGTATTATAATGATATTTCTGACGGTACAATCCTTAGAATGAGCGGTAAAAAACTTGAAGTTAATCTTAACAGTTTAGTATATATAGGTATTAACCAGAATTACGGCGCTTTAGGGGAGAATGCTTTAAGGCAGGCACTGTCATCAGGGCTGGACCGAAGTAAAATTTGCCAAAACATTTATTATAACAACGCGGTTGCGGCTACTGGCTTTTTTCATCCTGCTTGGGATGTGGTAAAAGCAGTACAAAATATACAAATTGAAGCAAAAAGTGAAATAACAGTTGAGAATTTAGAAAAAATAGGTTATAATAGTTTAGATAGTAAAGGTTTAAGGATAAATTCTTCAGGAATTCCGCTTAAACTCACCTTGCTTGTTAATAGCGAAAACCGAATGCGCGTTATGGCGGCACAATTAATTGCAAGCCAATTAGCAGACTACGGTATTTCGGTTACTGTAATTGAAAAAAGTTATGAGCAGTATATCACTGCTTTAAACGAGGGCAATTTCCAACTTTATTTGGGTGAAATTAAAATTACTGAAAATATGGATATGTCACCTTTGGTTATAAAGGACGGTGTTGCCGCTTACGGCTTGCCTGAAATTAAAGAAAATGACGAAAGTGCTGAACCTTCGAATACAGAAACTACTGACACTACAGAAGAGGTTTCAACCGCAAAAACACCGGGCGATGTAGTAAGCGGATTTTATGCAGGGGAAAACACTATTGCAGATATAGCATCTGTGCTTCAAAGTGATATGCCTTTTGTACCCATTTGTTACAGAACAGGCGTACTTTTTTACAATGATAGTATTGAAAATGTAACTGGCGCTTCTGAAAGTGATATTTACTTTTCAATTGAATCATATATTTACAATAATTAAACAGGAGGATGTTTTTATGATAGCATACGAAACTCGGCTTGGTAAAATTGATATTTCCGAGTCTTATCTTTCTAAACTAATCGGCCACGAGGTTACATCTTGTTTTGGCGTAGTTGGAATGGTTGCGAGCGGTAGCAAGCAGAAAATTCTCGGCAAACTTCAGAAAAATGAACCTATTGATACGGGTATCAAGGTTTTTGGTGATGCAAACGGTATTAACGTTGAACTTCACATAATGGTTACCTATGGTATGAATATTAATGCAATTGCAGCAAGTATTACCGAAAAGGTTAAATACATTGTAAAAGAAAATACGGGTATTACAGTAAATAAAGTTATTGTAAAGATTGACGGCATTAAAGAGTAAGTCGGCGATTTCCTAAAGGAGTGTTATGATGATAAACGGTGATATATTGCGTGACGCGATAATTTCCGCAACTAATAATTTAACTAACAATCGTAAACAGGTTGACGATTTGAATGTTTTCCCTGTACCTGATGGCGATACCGGTACTAATATGTCTATGACTCTTAGTAACAGTGCCCGCGAACTTGAAAAACTTGGCGGCGAAACTGCCGGTAAGATTGCTTCGGTTAATGCATCTGCTTTGTTAAGAGGTGCCAGAGGTAACTCGGGTGTTATTACATCTTTGCTTTTCCGCGGATTTGCAAAGGGTATAGGTCAAGATGAATTTATGACCCCCGAAAATATTGCAAGCGCCTTTAAACTCGGTGTAGAGGCGGCTTATAAAGCAGTTATGAAACCTACCGAGGGTACAATCTTAACCGTTGCACGCGTGGCTTCCGAGTATGCAGAAAAAGCCCTTGCGGACGGTAAGGATGAACTCGGCGTATTTGAATCTGCTATAGAGGGCGCGGAAATCGCTCTTGCAGAA
>JAZQHI010000137.1:0-12929 GCA_045540535.1 Acutalibacteraceae bacterium
CGGCTGAACTCCTTAGCACAAACCGAAAGCAATGCAGTTTTATAAGCATCAATTTCACATTCGGTCAATTTTTCGCCGCTAACTCTTTTTTCAAAAACGGACTTGGCATCCCCAAGGCTGAAAGGTACATATTCAAGTGCATGGTCAGAAAGGTGGCAACCGTTATTATGGAAATACTCAATTCTATCAGTAATCCAAGAAACAACTTGTTCATAGGTTTCAAGGCCATTATCTTTAATGTAACCTAAAAATTCGCCTTTTTCAATATTCACTATTTTATCAGGACGGAAGGTTGGTAAAACCTTGGTTTCAAAACCCTCATCATGTAACTGTTTATGATAACGTAAATCATCCGCAGGGTCATCAGTAGTACAAATAGTTTCTACATTAGAACGTCTGATAAGTGCTTTTGCAGAAAAATCATCCTGTTTCAAAAGTTCGTTACACTTATCCCAAATTGCTTTAGCGCTTTTTTCACAAAGGGGTTCGTCTATACCAAAATATCTTTTTAATTCAAGGCTGGTCCAATGATAAATCGGATTTCCAATAAGCAAAGGAAAAGTTCTTGCAAAACCCAGCCACTTTTCGTATTCGTCAGCGTTACCTGTAATATAACTTTCGTCAATACCGTTTGAACGCATCTGACGCCATTTATAATGGTCACCGCCTAAGAACAAATCATAAGCATTTTTAAATTTGTAATCTTCGGCTATCATCTGAGGCGACAAATGGCAATGATAGTCAATTATCGGCATATCTTTTGCGAAATCATTATACAACTTCTGTGCCGTTTTAGTTTTAAGCAAAAAATTATCGTTAATAATTCCCATTATAATGTAACACCGTCCTTAAAAATTGAAATTTCACTATAACCGTTCTTTTCGTTTTTGGTTTCTTCACCCGAAGCCACTTTTAGTATATACTCCAAAAACTCATTTGTCAATTCATCCATTGATTTTCCGTTGATGAGTGGCGAAGCATCAAAATCAATCCAATTAGCCTTATTATCGGCTAATTTTTTGTTGGTAGAAACCTTAACGGTAGGTACTGCGCTGCCAAGCGGTGTGCCGCGACCGGTAGTAAATAAAATAAGATGTACACCTGCCGCCAAAAGATTTGTAATTGCAACAATGTCGTTACCGGGTCCGTTAAGAAGTGACAGCCCGTTTTTAGTAACCCTGTCACCGTAATCAAGCACATCAACAACAGTACTAAGACCGCCTTTTTGAACACAACCAAGCGATTTTTCCTCTAAAGTAGTAATTCCGCCTGCTTTATTCCCAGGTGACGGATTTTCGTAAATTACTTGATTATGACGCACATAATAATCTTTGAAATTATTAATAAGCGCAACGCATTTATCGAAAACTTCCCTGTTTTCCGCCCTTTCCATAAGCAGATGTTCAGCACCAAACATTTCGGGTACTTCGGTTAAAACACAACTACCGCCAAAAGTTACAATCTTATCAGACAAACTTCCCACAAGCGGATTTGCAGTAATACCGCTAAAACCGTCACTACCGCCGCATTTAAGACCAATTTTAAGTTTTGAAATATTAACTTTTTGTCTTTCAAAATTATTGGCGTAATTCTTTAATTCTTCAATAATTTTTACGCCTTCGGCAATTTCATCGCCGCAGTCCTGACAGTTTAAAAACTTAACTCGGTTTTCGTTATATTCACCCAGAACCTCTTTGAAAACATCAATATTATTATTTTCGCAACCAAGACCTAAAACAAGAACACCCGCAGCATTTGGGTGATTTACCATACCCTTTAAAATTAACTGTGTTTTAGTTTGGTCGTCACCCAATTGTGAACAGCCGAATGGATGCGGAAAATACTTAGCGCCCGTAATTTCTGACAACTTCTGCGCTATTTTATTAACACAGCCAACTGTGTTAATAATCCATATTTCGTTCCTTATTCCAACATCACCGTTTTCGCGGATATAGCCGTCAAAAGTAATATCGCTATTAATAGTTTTTATACCGTAATCTTTAAAATTATATGTATACTCTAAGTTACCCGAAAGGTTAGTTTTAAGATTATGAGTGTGGATATGGTCACCTTTTTTAATATCTTCGGTGGCGTGACCTATTGGCGAGCCGTACTTAATAATATTCTCACCTTTTTTTATATCAAATCTCGCATATTTATGACCGTTTTCAAGATTAATTTCAACATTATCAAGTTTATTAATTAACATATTTTGTAACATCCTCTAAAAGAAAACTAAGGTCGGTATCCCAAAAATCTTTATTTGCTAAAATTTCTGCTACAGATTTGGTTTTAATAAAATCTATAATTTCCTTATTGTCAGTCGGAGTTCCGTTTTTATAAAACTCAATTAGTTTGGCAAGCGAGAAAATAAGATTATTCGGTTTTTCACCTGTTCTTTTAATGAATTCTAACAGCGAAGGTAAAACTCTTACTTTAAACTTGCTTACGGAATTAAGCGAAATCGAGGCGCATAAATGCTTTATAAATGGATTGTTAAAGCGCTCAAAAACACTGTTTGCATAGTCTAATAATTCGTCTTTAGGTAGGTCAAGTGTAGGAATTATCTCATCAAAAACACATTTATTTAAAAACTCGCGCATTTTGGGAGTTTCCATACAATCTTTAACAGTTTCTATTCCCTCAAGCATAGCATAAGGTATCATAGAAGTGTGCGCGCCATTAAGAATTCTTACCTTTCGTGTTCTGTACATCTCAATATTATCTGTTACAACAATATTAAGACCTGATTTATCAAAAGGTATTTCGTTTAATATTGTTTTAGGACCGTCGATAACCCACAAATGAAACAGTTCGCTTGTGTTTAACATATTATCTTCGTAACCGAGTTCGATTTTTTCATCCCTTGGATAACCCGTAACAATACGGTCAACCAATGTATTACAGAATACATTTTCGTTTTCTATCCAGTTTTTAAAACTGTCCTCTAAATTCCAAAGTTCAGCATATTTTAAAATACATTCTTTAAGGGTCTCGCCGTTTTTATCAATTAATTCGCAAGGCAGAAAAATAAATCCGCCAAGTCCTAATTCAAAGCGCTTATAAAGTAAAGCCGTAAGTTTTGCAGGAAAAGTTTTGTGCGGAACTGAGTTTAATTCGTCTTCCTCAGTAAAAACTATTCCAGATTCTGTAGTATTAGAAACAATAAATCTAAAATCAGGGTTTTTGGCTAACTTAAGATATTCGTCATAATTATCATAAGGTTTAACTGTTCTTGAAATTACATCAATTACCTTTTTATCAACACAAAGTTCGCCGTCGGCAAGACCACGCATAACGTGGGTATAAATACAGTTCTGTTCCTCTAACTTATCACACAAGCCTTGGGCGATAGGTTGAACAACAACAACATTAGAATTTAAATCAGTTTTTTCATTGAGGATTTGCAGAATCCAATCAACAAAACCTCTTAAAAAACCGCCCTCTCCAAACTGGATTACCCTTTCAGGTCTTGAAACTTTTTCAAATACCATAAAACTTACCCTTTCTTTTTTAAAAATATTAAAGAAATGTCTACCAAGTATATTATACCGTTACAAGTTCTTGTTTTCCTCTAAATTTTTTCTATAAAGCGCAAAAAATAAGAAAATATTGTTGAAATTTATCATCGCTTCTGTTAAAATTAATTCGGTGATTTAAAATGGCAGTTTACAGTGACGAAAAAATTGAATTTTTTAACCGCGCTACAAGGGATTCAAGTTTTAAAATGCCTGAACCCCATTTTCACAGTAAGCACGAAATGTATTTTGTGGAAAAAGGCAAAACCCAATATTTTGTCGGTAGCGAGATTTATTTTTTAAATGCAGGCGATTTAATGTTTGTACCAAAAGGCGAATTTCATAAAACCGATATCGGTAAAGATGTTACTGAGCGCTTGCTTCTTGTTTTCGATGATTCGTTTTTAGGAAATGAATATTTAGATTATCTTAGAGAACTGTACGAAGATAAGCACATAAAAATTCCGCCCGAAAAGTTATATAAAATTAAAGAGATTTACGAAAAAATCGAATACGAAAACCGCCAACAAGGTAACGATTATCTTGAAATGGAACGGCTATATCTCAGGCAACTGCTTATTCTTATAAAGCGTTACAGAATAAAGGAGAAAACCGCCGAACTTAGTGAATCGTATCAACTAATTCAGAACTGCGCTACCTATATTTCGGAAAACTACCACACCGATTTAAGCCTTGATTTTTTATCCAAAAAATATGCTCTAAGCCGCAGCCATTTTTCAAAACTGTTTAAGCAGGTAACGGGCGTGGGACTTAGCGAATATATTAATATTACCCGAATTACCGCCGCGCAAAATCTGCTTTCAAAATCAGAACTTTCTGTAACAGAAGTAGCGTCGCGCTGCGGTTTTAACGATAGCAATTATTTTGCCGCTGTTTTTAAAAAACTTAAAGGTATAACCCCAAAAAAATATTCACTGTTAAATAAATAGACAAAAAGCCTGACTAAACGTCAGGCTTTTTAAATTACGCTTTATTTTGTGAGCCAAAAATAAGCATTTTTTGTTTTACTGCTTCTTTAATTGTTTCAACCTTAAGATTTCTGATTGCCAGGTATTCAAGTTTTTGTTCAATTCCTGATTGCATAGCCTTATTACCTGCTAAACATAGGTCGGTAAAAATATTAACCTTAGCAATACCGTTTTTTATCGTATTTTTAAAATCATCATCTGTAAGACCTGAACCACCGTGTAAAACAAGTGGTGTATCAATTCTTTCTCTGATTTCACTAAGTCTTTCAAGATTTAACATAGGTTTGGTTTTATAAACACCGTGCGCCGTACCAATAGCAACTGCTAAAGCATCTACTCCTGTGGCTTTTACATAAGCCTCGGCTTCATCGGGCGTAGTGTACATATCGGTAAGCAAATTATCTTCGCTATCCGCTTGACCAACGTGGCCAATTTCACCCTCAACCGAAGCACCAAATGAATGGGCAATTTTAACGATTTCTCTCGTTTTTGCAAGGTTTTCCTCATATTCCCCTGCAGAACCGTCAAACATAACCGAAGAAAAGCCTAATTTTAAAGCCTCAATGCATCTGTCAAACGTAAGACCGTGGTCGTAGTGCATTACAACAGGAACGCTTGCGCGCTCAGCGGCGGCTTTAATAGAGGGGGCAATTAACTTTAATTCACCGTAAGGCAATAAAACTTCTGCCGTACCTAAAATTACAGGTGAACGAAGTTCTTCCGCGGCGGAAATTACCGCCTCTAACATATCAGTATCGGTAGTATTGAAAAGACCTACGCCGTAATGCTCTTTCTGAGCATTTTTCAGTACATCATTTAAATTAACTAACATTTCTTATTCCTTTCAAAATTCTTGCAAAATCTGAGTATTTCTTCTTCAGTACAAAGACCGCTCGTAGCATCAGCCTGTCGCAACGATGTTACCGCCGCTGCAGAGGCAAATTCAAGGATATCCTTATCTTCCTTACCGCAATAAATGGCATAAAGCGCCGCGGCGCAAAAAGCATCCCCCGCGCCCGTTGTTCCAACAATAAAATCTTTTGGCACTATAAACGAACCTACAACCGTCATTCCACTGTCAGAATAACATATAGCATATTCGGGACAATGAATAATTATCTTTTTTCTAACGCCCATTTCCTTTAACTTTTTGCATATATCCAAGGCTTTTTCTCTTGAATACGGTATATCCGCAAGTTTTCCGGCTTCGGTTTCATTTACTATAAGATAATCTGTAAAAGGTAGGCAGGGTCTTACTAACGAATATCTGTTGGAATTCTCGCTAACAAGGTCAATTGCGGTTTCTATCCCATTTTCAGTTGCGTGTTTTAGAATAGATATACCCTCGCCCTTATCAATTTTTTCAAGAAGTAAAAAATAGCCTAAATGAAGAATTTTGCAATTAAGATTTTTAAAATCTATATCCGCGGCTGTTAAACCATTATCTGCACCCGCAAAGGTAAAAAAGGTACGTTGTCCGCCAGAAACACTCATAACATCAGTAAAACTTGTTTTGGTGTTTTTAGCAAGCATAATATGGTCGGTATTAATTTTATTCTCAATTAAAACATCCTTAATATAATTTCCCTCTTGGTCGTTACCGACTTTACCGATCGCAAAAACATTTAGTGCAGGACAAATCTTTTTCAAATCTATAGCAACGTTCGGCACACAGCCGCCAACTGCGGTTTTAATGCTTAGTATTTTAGTAAGTTCACCGCAGTTTGGGTATGCCGATATTTCATTAATTTTGTCAACAAGAAGCGTTCCTGCAACGGCAATACCGTTCTTTTCTGTTGCCATATCAGTTACACTCCGCTTCAAGCGGACCTGCAAGGTCTTTTAAGAAGAACAGTTTTCCTGCAAGGGTAGGAATATAGGAAGAAGTAATCCAAGGAGTTTTGCCGTGGTGAAGTGTCATCCAAAGGCTCATTCCCTGCCATTGCATACCTCTGCCTAAAGTACCGTCGGCACCGCCTATTGCATAGTCGGCTTTAAGGAATAAACCGGGACCGATTGTATTGGCTCTGCAAGGCACAAGTGTTGTACGGGATTTAAAACTTGTAAGGGCGTTTTGTTCAACCGTTAGCGGATGAATTTTTGCCGCAATTCTGTAGGGCGCTTTTTCCCATTCTTCTGCACTGTCAAAATCTGCCGCAAAAGTCGGTTCCCAGAATGCTATGTGACACATTCTGCCAATACCGTAAACAAGAACTAATTTTGCACCCTCGGCTTTAAGAGCGTCAATTTTTTCAGGGTATGTAGGCAAGTTTTCTTTAGTTGCAAAGTTTCTTTGATTTTTAGGAACGGTTAGTTCACCTAAGGGATTAAAGAGTGCCTGCTCCATAGCGTACTGAAAAGCACCGCTGTTATCGGGGGCTAAGGTATTACCCTCGGCATCTGCCCATTCGTCCATATTAAATGTATATACATGGTCGCAAGGTATGCCCCACTCTTTAATAAAGTAAACAACCCATTTGTACATTCCCATAGGTCCTACAGGCAAAATAAAGGCAATTTTCTTATTATTGTCACGCGCTAGTTTAATTTGCATGGCGATTTCGTGACCCATATAAGTTTCAAACGCTTCAAGACTGTCACATTTAATAGGGGTAAAATCTTTGTTCCAATAATCTTCACGGTCACAAATTTTCTCGGGTGCATCAATAATAGAGTCTATTTTTTCAAAATCCCAACCTGCAGGATAAAATCCCTCAAGTGCAGAACCTTTAACAGTTGAATTAAAATCCATAATATTCACCTTTTCCTTATTCTATAATCGTTATGGTAATAAACGTTTTACTGTGTTTCTGTGGTCAGTGTTAAGGTGTCTGAAACCTTCGGCATATTTCACACCGCACTGAATTCCTCTTACGCGGGCTAATGCGCGAGTATTATCAAGAACATCATTACCGTCATGGTCTTCAAGCCAAGTAATCTGGCTTTTATGACAAGCAAGCATTTTTAGTTTAGTTTCAATTTGGTCAGTTATATCTACATATTCAGTGGGTTCGCAATTAAGCAGTCCCGAATTATCCATATAATATATGGGAGTTACTTTAGCAGGCTTACCTAAATGCTCTTCATAATGCGGAACACTTGCCGCAAAGGAAGCCGCAAAAACAAGTTTTGATACTGCAACGTGGTCTTCCATATAATCGTCAGGCGCGTGAGTGATAATGAAATCAGGATCAACTTCTCTTATAACCTTAACAAGTTTATCGTGCTGAGCCTTGTCGCTATCTCTTACTAACAAATCGCCGATATCGCAAGTAACGGTTTCAAAACCTGCTAAACTTCCCGAGGTTTTAGCCTCGCCAATGCGCATTTCACCTAACTTATCGGGCATTATTTCCATATGTCCCATATTGCCGTTTGCTACGTGACAAACTACTACCCTGTCACCCCTTTGTTTGCAACGCAATAAAGTACCTGCGCAACAAATTTCCATATCATCAGGATGGCAAGAAATCGCTAATACTGTATACATTTAAAAACCTCCTTTTTTCTTAATTATATCACTATACCTCTTGAAAGTGAGAGTAAAATCGGCTATAATATTTATAAAATCGGGTAAGGAGCATTTTTAGTGGAAAACAATTTTACACGTATCAGTTTTGAAAAAACCTTTAATGTTGAAAAACTTATTACAATATTTTATATGGAACTTTCAAAAAGTTTTTGTTACGAAGGCGAAAGCCACGATTTTTGGGAAATGGTTTATATTGATAAAGGCGAAATGATTTGCACTGCCGATAAAAACCGTTTTGTTTTGAAAAGCGGCGAAATGACCTTTCACAAACCCAATGAATTCCATAACCTTTCTGGCAACAATGATATAGCGCCAAATGTCAGTATAATTACATTTGAATGTAAAAGTCGCGCTATGAAATACTTTGACGGCAAAATTTTTAAACTAAATTCCGAAGAAAAAAGTTTACTATCCGCGATTTTCGCCGAGGGTCTTTCCTGCTACAAGTTAGAAGATGAGCACAATCCCCTTTTACAAAAACTGAATGTAATAGAAAATGCTCCTTTCGGAAGCAGTCAAATGACCAAAAATTTACTTGAAATATTTTTAATCAAACTTTGCCGTAATACCGATGTTTTACCTAAAAAAATGCGACGAAGTTATATTATTGACGGTGTAGATGTGCCGTATAACGTTAAGGAAATTCTTGATATCCTAAACGAAAATATTTACGGAAAAATTACGGTTAAGGACATTGCAAAAAAACTTTCCAAAAGTGAAAGCGCAGTTAAAAAAATGTTTTCCGAATACCACGGAATAATAAAATATTATAATTCACTTAAAATTAAAGAAGCAAAACGTTTAATAAGAGAAGAGCGGTATAATATTTCGCAAATTGCAGATATGCTTATGTTTGATAACCCACAGTACTTTTCAAAATGCTTTAAACAGTTTACAAAAATGACCCCTACTGAATATAAAAATTCCATTTTAAAAACCAATTAAACAGTATTTCTAAAATTAAAACATCCAACCGTTAAATAACGGTTGGATGTTTTATATCTTATAATTTTACAGTTTTAACTGTAACACCGCAGTTTTCACTTGTTGCCAATAGTTTAATTTCTTTTTGGTTTTTTGCAGGTTTTACCGCTATTCTGATTTTGCCCATATACATTTTACGTTCTTTATTTGTAACATTGTTATGGTCACAATTATCAGAACCTGTTCCTATAATTACCGCAGGTGTATTAACCGAGAATTTCACAAATTCCTCTGCATCAGGCACAACATTGCCGTCCTTATCAAGACAAACACATGTGAAAAGCGCAATATCTTTGCCATTAGCCTCAAATTCATTATCTAAGCAAAGTTTTAAAGTCGCAGGTTTTCCCGTAGTTTTGCGGATATCGGTTGCAACAAGTTTGCCGCCAATATAACCTTTAACCGAAATTTCACCTGCTTCATAAGGCACATTCCATTCGCCGTGACCGTACTTTTCAATCTGCTTTTTGCTGATACTCTTGCCGTTTAATAATAGTTCAAGTTCTTCGCAATTAGTATAAACGGTTACGAGAATATCCTCGCCCTCTAAACCTTTAAAATTCCAATGAGGAACAATATGTACCATAGGCTTATCTGTCCAATGAGATTGGTTCTGATAAAATGCGCCTTTTTTCTGCAAGAACAAATCAAGAGCGCCTGATTTTGAACAAACCGCAGGCCACATAGCCTCGCCTCTATGTTCAACTGCCGCCCACTGAAAAGAGCCAAATACATAAGGTCTTGCCATTAAAAATTTCCAGGTATTTTCTCGCGCTAAGAACCAATCGTTTGTATCGACGTCCTTATCCCTTAGTCTTCCGTTTAAATCAGAATCAAAGTTCCAATCCCTTGTAGTACCTGTAGCACAACATTCGGATGCAAATATCGGTTTTTCAGGGCACATCTCATGCACCTTATCGTAGATATTTAAATTATAATTAATTCCAACAATATCACAGTAATCATATATTGTGGATTTTTCGGGGCTTTTATCTTCCGCCGCAGTAATGGGTCTTGTTTTATCAAATTTTCTAATATGAGCCGAAACCGCTCTGTGAAGTTTTCTACCGACCTCGGTAATATGATTGGGTTCTTCATTACTGGTAGACCAAAAAATAACACTTGGGCGGTTTCTGTCACGCTTTACGAGAGATTCAATCTGTTCAAATGATTCTTTTGTGCTTTCAAACCAACGTGCCTCATCCATAACAAGAAAGCCCATTTCATCAAAAGCATCCATATAAGCATTAGTTTGCTGATAATGGCTTGTTCTATAACCGTTAGCGCCCATTTCCTTAATTAATTTAACTTTATATTTTGCAATATTTTCGGGTACAGCAAGTCCTGTAAGACCAAAATCCTGATGAGCGCAAACACCCTTTATTATAGTCTTTTTACCATTAAGCAAAAGTCCTTTTGTGGCTGATATTTCAACCGTTCTGAAACCTATTCGGGTTATATTTTGGTCAATTTCAACGCCATTTTGCTTTAAAATGGTTTTTACTGTATATAAATTAGGGTTTTCAGTGTCCCAAAGCAAAGGATTTTCCACAACAACGCTATATTTTAATACACCTTTTTCACGAAGTTCAATTTCACCCTTACCCTCTGCTTTTGCAATACAGTTCCCGTTGCTATCAAGAATAAAACTTTCAGCAGAAAGCAAACTGTTTTCGTAAGAGGTGTTAACAACGGTAGTTTCAAAATCTATCTGCCAATCGGTTTCATTTATCTTCTTATAAGGCGCATAAACTCCCCAAAGGTCAATGGCAACAGGCTCGGTGATTGTAAGCCATACGTCACGGTAAATACCGCCGCCTTGATACCACCAACCCTCAAATTCTTCAGTATTGACATATACTGCAATGATATTTTCTTTATCGTAATAAACCAAGTCGGTAATATCAATTTCAAAAGTATTGTAGGAAGAATAATTATGATAAATTAAACACCCATTAAGGTATACAGTAGATTTGCCCGTTACACCGTCAAAACGGAGTAAAACACGCTTATCATTAGTTCCCTCAGGCATATTAAAGTGCTTTCTATACCAAGCGTTATCATAATGTAAATAACCTAACGCATTATTTTCATCCTCTTTGTTATCCTGCGCAATTACATAATCGTGGGGCAAATCAACATATACCCAACCGTCGCTTCTAATTTCGCGGTCACTAAAATAGCCGTCAGGCGTGTCATAATAAAAATAAGATGCAGGACCTATCTTCTTACGCTCGGTCTTACTTTGTGAATAAATAGGTCCTTTATCAAGTATTTTAGGTGTTTTAATGTCACCTTTATGAAAACGCCATCTATCATTTAAAAGAATTTCCTGTCTCATAATTTCACCTTAAAAATAATATTTAATTAAATTTCAATAACAACTGTATGTGGACAGTGGTCAGAAGATACAATCTGCGGAATGTCCGCTTCTATTACTTTTACATCGGGACTTGTAAAAATGTAATCAATTTTTCTTTGGGGGTTATCTGACGGGAAACTGAATTTTGGTTCGGTAAACATTTCAGCCGTATCAAACATTTTTTCTCTTATAGGGTTTAAAACAGCATTATCGGGTTTAACATTAAAGTCACCCATTAAAATGCAATTCTTTTCCGAAAGATTGCTAACTACAGTATTAACTGCATTTTCCTGCTCATCGGGATTCAGTCCAAAATGACTAACTAACACATTAATTCCATCTGCAACGTCAACTTCAGCCTTTAACAAACAACGGGTTTCATAATAACCGTCATACTTTTTAACTTCGGGGTCAGGAATAATTACCGTTTCGGCATTTATTATTGGATAACGTGAAATTATTGCATTACCGTAAGGATTAACGCCGTCAAAACGAATTGCTTCGGCAAAATAGTAATGAAAACCCAATTTTTCGGCTAAAATTTTAGCCTGAGCCTGATATTCTTCGTGCTCGCTCTCATCACGCATTTCTTGAAGACCAATAATATCCGCACCGCATTTTTTAATGGTATCAGCCATAATTTCAAAATCAATTTTTCTTGTTATATAATTTAAACAATGTTGGGTATTATAACTCATAATTTTCAATTCCACAAAGCATAACATCCTTAAAAAATTTTATTGTATTTATTATACAACTTTTGTCATATAAAAGCAAGATTATATTTAAAGTAAAGCATGATAAAAAATTAAAGGTGTTCGGGTTTCTGCCCAAACACCTTTAAATATCTTTTATTGCGCAGTTTTTATCAAAACGATTTAAAGCCCTCACCTAAAACCTCTTTCGCATCTGAAATAACAACAAATGCGGTTTTGTCAATAGCATGAACTTCTTTTATTAGTTTTGGTGCTTCCTTTGGTTTTACTATACACAAAAGTGTAACCTTTTCTTCGCCTGAGTATGCTCCTCTGCTGTAAAACTCGGTAACACCGCGTTCAAACTTTTGAAGAACAACTGCTTTTATTTCTTCTTGTTTTTCGGAAATAATTTGAACAGATTTTGCGGCATCGCCCACATTTAAAATACCGTCAGTAATTTTGGAAGAAACATAAATTGCTAAGGTAGAATAAAACGCTACTACATAACTTTCAAAAACAATACCTGCAATTAAAATTATTGCTCCGTTCACGAAGAGCATTAAAACTGACATTGGCACATGTGGTAAAAATCGTTTTAAAATAAGGCAAGCAAAATCACTGCCACCGGTTGAACCCTCAACCTTTACAATAAGACCAATACCTATGCCGTCCAAAATGCCACCGCAAACGCAACAAAGAATTATATCTTCACTAAATTTAGGCATAAAACTTGTAACTTCTAAAAAAACCGATAAAAAGACAATTCCAACAACAGTTTTTAAAACCGAATTTTTTCCTAAAAAACGGTAACCCAAAACAAAAAGCACTGCGTTACAAACAAGGTTA
>JAZQHI010000138.1:0-16893 GCA_045540535.1 Acutalibacteraceae bacterium
AATACTTTCTTCCGTTTTTTCACCGTTTTTCAGCAAAAAATTATATATTTCAGCTTCCGTATCACTCAAAAGCGATACATCTGCAAACTCAGCATTGGCAGAATAGTAATTCACCAATCGGTAATTAAGACCTGCCGGCAGCATTATGTGCACCGCATCATAATAGGTGCAAAATACACTTTCTTTAAGGTGCTCGCAAAGCCATAGGAGTTCATCACTTAAAATCGGATTTTTGTCCATAACCGACAAAATATTTTTAAGCCCTTTAAGCTCAAACTCCTTGATTCTGAAAATCATTCCCTGCTTTTTAGAATTACCTTTTCCAAACGGAACAAGCACTCTACAGCCCGCAGCCGCCGTTTTGTGAAGCTCGGGAGGAATAGCATAGGTGTAGAGCTTATCGTAAGCATAAGTCGCATCGCTTAAAGCAATTTCAGCCACAAGCCCTAACATATCCTCTCCCCCTTAAATAATTGTGAATTAAATTTCAGAAGCTAATTTATCAATAGCAATGCTAACCGGCTTTTCAATGATTATTTCGCCCTTTTCTGCAGCATCGGTTGAAATTTCACGTGCTGTATGTGCAATATCAATAACCAATCTGTAACGGTTATCACTGTTCTTAATAAGCTTTCCAATGTTGGGATTTAACATTTTTCTAACACCTCATTAATAATATGTTGCTGATTCGAAAGTTTGAATTTTTGACTTTGAATTATAGCATTTATATGGTCAACAGCAATATCAATATCGTCATTAACAACGATATAGTCATATTCTGTGGCACGCTTAATTTCTGCCAGAGCCGCGGTGAGTCTGTTTTTTATAACTTCTTCGGACTCTGTACCCCTGACCCTTAGTCTTCTTTCAAGTTCGCTGAAAGATGGCGGCATAATAAAAATACTTATTGCTTCGGGCAGTTTTTTTCTTATATTGCTAGCCCCGTTAACATCTACTTCAATAATTATGTCCAAACCTTTTTCGGTTGCCTCAACTACGGGCGCTTTTGGTGTGCCGTAGTAGTTTTCAACATAAAGGTTGTATTCAAGCAAAGCATCTTCCTCAATCATTTTTTCAAATGCTTCCCTTGAAATAAAGTTGTATTTTTCGCCCTCTACTTCGCCCTTGCGCATTCCTCTTGTTACGGAAGAAATTGAGAACGCAATTTCGGGATGCTTTTTAAAAAGCACATTTAAAAGGGTATCCTTTCCAGAACCTGAGGGACCCGAAATTATATAAACCGAACCTTTACTCACTTATAACATCCTCCCCGTCAATACTCTTTTCTTCTGCTATACGGGAGCCTAAATTCTCCGCTGTAAGATAGGTAAGTATTATATGGTCACTATCGGTAATAATAACCGATTTCGTACGTCGTCCATGGGTAGCATCAATAAGTGTACCGCGTTCCTTAGCGTCGCTTATAATACGCTTAATCGGTGCAGATTCGGGACTGACTACGGCAATCATTCTGTCTGCCGATACCAGATTTCCAAAACCAATATTAACTAATTTCATTTTTACTTCCCTATTCTATATTCTGAATTTGTTCGCGTATTTTTTCGATTTCGGATTTCATATCCACTACAATATAGGCAATCTCGGCATTTTGCGATTTAGAGCCTATTGTATTGGTTTCGCGGTTCATTTCCTGAACTATAAAATCGAGTTTTTTGCCTATTGGGCCCTCGCTTTCAAACATCGACTGCAACTGCTTTATGTGGCTGCGAAGTCTTACAGTTTCCTCGTCAACAGCGATTTTATCGGCAAATATTGCCGTTTCTGTTATAAGGCGTTGCTCGTCAATATTAGGTGTATCAAGCAGTTCACGCATTTTTTGTTCAAGTCTTGCGCGATAAGCCTTAACCGTTTCGGGAGAACGCTTTTCAACCTCTTCCACACGGCTTAAAATTGTTTCTGCCTTAGAAAGCACATCTTTTAAAAGGCGCTCGCCCTCGGTTTCGCGCATAGAAATAAAACTTTCAAGCGCGGCTTTAGTAACGGTAGTAAGCGCATCAATAATTTCTTCGTCAGGCAGTACAGTTCTTCTGACCTTGAAAATATCATTATTGTTAGCAAGTGTAGAAATTTTAACATCATTTTTTATGCCGAACTCTTTTGAAAGTTGCTTTAGCGCGGCGATATAACCGCGGGCATAGGTGTAGTTAATTTCAACATTTGCGGTGCTTTCGGCAGTTTCTTCAACAAAAACCGAAAGTTCCACCTTGCCGCGAGAAATACTTTGCTGACACATCGCCTTTAGTTTTTCTTCTGCAAACTGATAAGCGCGCGGCATTCTTGCCGAAAATTCAAAATATCTATGATTTACGGATTTAATTTCAACAGTAACGTCAAGCCCGTTTATAACGGCATTGGCTCTGCCGAAACCCGTCATACTTCTTACCATAAAAAACACTTCCCTAGTTAAAACGCTATTACTCCATATTATTCAGTATATTATAACAAAATTTAATTAATATGTCAACTTTTTGAGCCGTTTAAGGACTTAAAAACGCAAAAAAGCGGAAGATTTTAAAACCTTCCGCTTTAAATTGCAAGCAATATTTTAATTTTTTTCAAAATATTCGAGTATTTGTTCCTTTATTGCTGTCATACCATTTTTATTTGGGTGACCGTTCTGTTTAGCAATATTTTCTAAAGCAACATATTCTGCACCAAAATGCTCGCAAGCCGCCTTAAAACCATCGGTAATCTTAGGATTTAACTCGGTGTTGAGTATACATACAATTCGGGTCTTAGGCAGTTCTTTTTTTAGTTTACTTAGCAGATAGCAAACTGCGGGTGCAAACGAAAAGAGTTCCTCATTTTCCCAATCGGAAAATTTCACTTCCCCTATAGGTGACGGTACCCAATGGTCATTAGTACCACCGAAAACAAAAAACGTATCAATAGTATTTTCCTTGAAAAAACCGTTTTCAATAAGTTTTTCTATTCTTCCTATAAAACATATTTCAGAGCAATCCCTCGGTCCGTAACCCGTTTTGCAAACGGTAGTTCCCGAATAACTGCAGTTTTTTATAAGGTGCGAATTTGTTGCATCCAACAACTGCTGCCACCAGGTATCCTTAACATCTTTAACGTCAATATTCTCCTCGGGATAATATGTGACATATCCTTCGGGTATAAAACCGCTAAAGGTTGAATAACTGTCCCCCAGAATAAAAACATTGCCTAAAGATACCATAAAATCACCTTCTATTATTCTGTTATACAGTCAGCCACATAAATTCCCATTGCGCCCGACTGCGAAAGACCGCGGCAAATACCGCTGCCGTCACCGATAATATAAACATTATCGGTAAGTTCAAACTTATTATTTTTAAATTCAGGCCTTATGGAATAATACTTGCTTTCGCAACCGTAAAGCAAAGTATCGTCATTAGCAGTACCGGGGGCCACCTTATCGAGCGCGTAAATTGTTTCGATAATATTTGTAAGTATTCTATGCGGTAATACAAGCGAAATATCTCCCGCAGTAGCCTTAAGCGTTGGTTCAACCGTATTCTGTCCTAAACGGTGCTCGTTGGTACGGCGACCGCGTATTAAATCGCCAAAGCGCTGAACGAGTACATTTCCGTTACCAATCATATTAGCAAGCCTTGAAATATTTTCGGCATACTCGGTAGGTTGGTTAAAAGGTTCTGTAAAACGGATACTTGAAAGTATAGCAAAGTTACAGTTCTGTGTCTTCTTTTCTTCTTCTGCAAAAGAGTGTCCGTTAGCGGTTATAATACCGTGATTATTCTCGGCAGAAACAAGACCGCCTTTATTAAAGCAGAACATACGTGTGCGGTCTTCAAAAGTTTTGGTTTTGTAAAGAATTTTAGGCTCGTAAATTTTATCCGAAAACTCTTTCCATACAAGGTCTTTCATTTCAACTCTTACACCGATATCAATATGGTTAGAGTGCATCTTAACACCAAACTCGCGGCAGAAATCGGCTACAAAGTTAGCGCCGCCGCGACCTGTGGCAATAATAATTTTATCAGCACAGATCTGCTCGCCATTAGTGTATTGAAGCAGATACCCCGAACCGCTTTTTTCTACCTTGGCACAATCGTAAAAAGAAAGCATTTCTACGCCCATTTCACCGATAGCGCGAATAAGGTTTTGCATTGTTATATAGTTTTTATCAGTGCCCAAATGCTTTACATTCATATCAAGCAATCTTAAATTATTTTGTAAACATTTAAGTTTTAAATCGTCATTGGATTTATAAACTTTTGGAACACCCGAAGTACAGTATTCAACAAGAATTTTATCAACCTCGTCAATATATTTGTTTGCAAGGTCATCTCCGAGTTCTTCACCTAAAGTGCCGCCGTAGGCAGTACCCAAATTAAACTTACCGTCCGAAAAAGCACCTGCTCCTGCGTAACCGCTTGTAATACTGCAGGTTTTGCAGTGAACACAGGTATTATTTTTACCTGCAGGACAGTGTCTTTTCTCCAAAGTGTTACCGCGTTCGGTAATAACTATTTTAAGTTCTGGGGAATTTTGCTTTAAACGGTAAGCCGCCATAAGTCCTCCTATACCGCCACCGATTATTACAACATCCTTTTTTTCAAATCCAGACATAAAATTTTCACCTTTCCAAAAATTTTACACACAAGTAAGGACTGCATTTTCGATTTCTGAAAACACAGTCCCTACTGCTTTTAAATTATAATTGCTTAATTCACATTTGTCAACTAAAATCAGCCAACTAATTTTTCTAATTCGCGAATAATTTTGTTCAGTGCCGATGCATTAACCTTTCCCAATGCCTCTCCGTCAGATTTATATTCAAAACGAGTTTCACTTGCCTTTATAAAGTCGATTCGGTTTTCACCGCCGATATCGTCCTTATATTTGAACACAAAACTGTAATCCGCACTGCCTGAAACATTACCAGCCACAAAGTCGGTGCAACTAATGCTTATAAGTTGCTGATAAAAATCCTGAAAACTCTGGCAATCAATTTCAGTGTCACCATAAGTTATAATATATTTATCTTCTGCCTCTTCATCAGGGTTAGCAGTTATTCCGAAATCGTATGTCTTATCGGGGGTTACAATGCTAAGACCCTTTAAATCGTCAATACTGTTAAGGCATACCCACGAAGAATAAAAATCGGTAACGGTATATTCGCCGAACGGAACATTAGAAGCCGTTATCATTCTGATAGACTTTCCGCCGTCTTCAATAGCGGCATAATTGCCGTCCTCTTGAAGTTTGAACTTGAAAGTAGAACTGCTGTTACCTATCTTTATTGTAGCCACAATGTCAGGTTTATCAAGTCCGTGTGCCGCAAGACTTTCAGCCGAAACATCAAAACTGTAAACACCGCTTACTATAACGCCCTGTTGGAAAGCCTCAAACAAACCGTCAACATTCTGTGCTAAACGTTTTGTGGGCGAAGTTACAACATAACCTAAATATGCTGCTAAATCTTCATCGTTACTGGGCTCAATAACCACAGTTTCTTTAAAGTTAGCGCCCGATACAGTTATACTGTCAAAGGTGGAAATAACCTTATCTTCGTTAAGATATTCGCTATACTCTTCACCCGGGTCGAAATGCGGAAGTGATGTGTTAGCCGCCATATTAAGCGGAGTAAACTCAAATTCCGAAGCATAGGTTTCGCTTACAAGATAAATCTTATCCGAATCGGCAAGTTTCATATAACTGCCGCCACTTACTTTATCAAGGTTCTCGTTACCTATAAGTATGGATATTTTTTCGCCCTCTTTAGTAACGATTTCCGCCTTAGCCTTGGGGTTGTCAAGTCCGCAATCTTGTGGGGATAACTTCGTAACCTCTAAATCAGCAACAGCACCTGCAATGCTTGTAACCTTTGCAGATACATTTGTTTCGTTAGTGAATTCCTTATCGTAACCTTCTATATACCAATAGGTTTTTTCGGTTGATTCAGATTCGGTAGCGGAAGAACTGCTGTCATTAGTTTCGGTTTCATATACGATTTCAGAATAAAACTTGTATGTTCCGTTGGAATTTGTAACGGTCATTTCACTCAAATCGTCACTTGTAAGATCAAGTACAGTAATTGACTTAATGTTATCCGAAGGGTTCGGTTCATCTTCTTTTTCGGGGATAAGTTTTGCTACCCCTACCGTACCGCCTATAATTATTGCAACCGCCAAAAACGCCGCTACGATAATACGCCATTTAGGTTTGCGCTTTATATCGTCGGCTTTTTTAGTATGAGCCGTCGGATCAGAAAAAATTGTTGAAAACTCTTCTTCATTAAAGTCTTTCAAAATTTCTTCTTCAATATTTTCCTGTTTTTCGTTTTGTGAAAAATCACTCATTTTATGCGTTCCTTCTCTTAATGAAAATATAAATACCTGCCGCAATGCAAACTATCGGCAATGCTATCATAAATACAAGTTGCATTGTTCTTGAAGAAGACTCGGTAATCTTTTCGGCATAACTTTCGCTTGTGATTTCCTTTGAAACAAACTTAACGCCGTCCTTATCGGCTCTTACAAGGCGTTCTGCAAGTTCAAATGCCAAATCCATATTTGCAACGGATGCTTGTTTTGAATAAGCCGAATAGATAAATTCAATACTGCTGAATGCTACAACCGTGCTTCTTATCTGTTCGTTATCACTGTTGTAGGCTTCCTTAACAGCCTGAATTACTGTGGGGTAACTCTTCTTCTCGTATTCGTCAGCGCCTGCCCAATCGTTAGATGTGCCTACAGGGGCTGCCACTACCGATTCGGGAGTTGCAACCAAAGCCGAAACGGTTATACCCTCTTTATTTTCGTATGCCAGATTGAGCGGTACATTATATCCCGAAATAAATAAATCCATATTTTCGGTAATATCGTCTTCACTTTCTACAGGGTAAGAACCAAGGGTTGTCGGCTCGTCGGGGATATGGTTGTTTTCGTTGGTTTCAAACAAAATTCCCTCTTCAACAGTAATTCCCCATTGACTCAAAAAGTCATAGAAGTTGGGAAGATACGGTGAATCAATGTCAGCAAAGAATATAAGTCCTTTATCGAGAGCGCCGTCATTATCAAGGAATTTAGAAATTGCTTCAATTTCGCTGCCGATAAAATCGGTCACGGGAGATGCTATCATAATAGCATCAAACTCATCAGAAATATTAGAAATCAATTTATCGGATATATATGCTATTTCGTAGTTATTAGCGGTAAGCATTTCCTTGTAATCAAGGCTGTAATCGTTCTTGCTGTGACCTGTAAGAATAGCAAGTTTCTTGGTCTTAGTGCTTGTAACATAAGCAATAGCGCTTGTAAGAGCAGTTTCGATATTATTACCCGATACAGTAGAAGTTGTATAACCGTAAGACGCGTAGGTATCGTCCTCGGTAACATTGTAAATATCGTTAAAACCGATTATCTTGTATTTTTCGCTGTCGCCTTTTTTGGTTGAAACCACGATATCGCCGTAGCCGATGTTTTCACCCGAATATTTTTGAACAAGGGCTGAGAACTCGGTAGACTGCGAATCAATAAATTTAACCTTAATGTTTTTGTTGTAATCGGTATATTTTTCTACAAGTTTAAGGGTTTGAGCGTAATATTGGCTGGCATCTTCAGAAACACCGTACTGCTGAGCGTAATAAGCCATATATCCGCCTGCATAACTCTCTTTATCTGCACAGAAAGTTATATCAATTTCCTGCTCTAAACCTTTTAAGTATTCAATATTTTCTTCGCTCATACTGTTAGTCTTTTGGGTGGACATATCGTATTCAAGATTAAATCTGTCCACTAAAACGGATACTAACACATTAAGCGCAATAATACCTGCCAGAACTGCGGCGGTAATCGCCAAAGAATAACTGCCCTTTTTAAAGGCAAACTGACTCTTTATGGGCTTACTCTTTTTAACCTTTTTAGCCTTTTTTTCGGACTTTTTAGGTTCGTTTTCTACTGTAATTTCAGCGTCAACTTCGGTTTGTACCTCAGAATCAACTTGTATCTCAGCCGAAACGTTTTCTTCAGTTTCGGGAGTTAAGTTCTTGTTTTCTTCCATTTTACTAACCTCCTTTAAGCCCATCTTCTCTTCTCAAGCGAGCGAACGCTTAAGAAAACAAATATAGCAATTATACTCAAGAAATAAACTACATCGGATATTCTGAAAACATTTTCTCCAAACTTTTCGCAAACGGTTATAAAAGCGGTCTTTTCAAGGAATAAAACAAAGTATTCAACAATTTTTGCCCAAATACTTGAGAAAATATTTGTTGTGCCCTCGGGAACGCTTATCATTTGTGAAAATGAAGAAGTATAAAGGGTTAAAATATTAATAACAAGGGTTAAAACGCCTGCTATTACCGAACTTTCGGTAAGAGAGGAAATAAACATACCGATTGCTATTAAAACTCCGCCCAAAAGCATAATTCCTAAAAGGGAATAAAGATATGCAAAAATATTAATTTCCACATAAAAAGCAACAATAATCTGGAAAATAACAGTAGGAATAAATCCGATTGCATATACGGCTAAAGCGGCTAAAAATTTACCGAAAACGATATGACTTACCTTTATAGGTGCTGTAAGTAATACCTGATCAACCTTTTGTCTGCGGTCTTCACTCATAAGACGCATTGTAAGAATGGGAACAATGAAAATTACGATTGAGGACATTGCCATAACAACGGTTGAAACATCGGGTGAACCGTAACTGTAAATAATTGAAAAACAATAGCCAAGGAAGAAGAAAAATGCGGCTAAAGTTATGTATCCAACAGGTGTTGAAAAATAGGATTTGAATTCTCTTTTAAATATAGCGGTCATTATTCTTCCACCTCCTCTGAATTTTCTTCTGTTTGAATATCATCTAAATCGATTTCTTCCAATACGGCAGGCTCTTCTTCTGCTAAACCCAACATACGCTTAGCCTCATCATTATCGGCAGCACCGGTAAGTCTTAAGAATACCTGCTCAAGCGACAACTTGTTGCTTGTGAGTGATAAAAGGGTTTTTCCTCTTGAAACAACCCTTTCAAAAACTGCCGCGCGTACATCGGCATTTTCTTCGGGTTCAATAAGAAAATCAAATGTGCCCTCTTCCTTGCGACCGAGCGACATAACGTTTTTAACACCCTGAACGGTGCTCAAAGCGTCAATCATATCCTGCTCACCTGCAGCAATTCTTGCTACAATAGACTGGTCATTAGAAAGTTTAGCCGAAAGATTTTCTGTAATATCATCAGCAATAATTTCGCCCTTGTTTATAATAATAACACGCTTACAAACCGCCTGAATTTCCGAAAGGATGTGTGAAGAAAGAATAATTGTGTGGTTTTTGCCAAGGCGGGAAATAAGGTTTCTTATTTCAATTATCTGTTTTGGGTCAAGACCAACTGTTGGTTCGTCCAGAATAAGAACATCGGGGTTGCCGATAAGCGCCTGCGCAAAACCTACTCTTTGGCGGTAACCTTTTGAAAGGTTCTTGATAAGTCGGTTCTGAACGTGGTCTATTTTAACAAGTTTTAAAACCTCGTCAATATGGGGTTTTTTAGGGAACTTAACTTTTTTAAGGTCATAAATAAAGTTAAGATACTCCCTTACCTTCATATCCACATAAAGCGGTGGGATTTCAGGCAAATAGCCAATACGTTTTTTTGCTTCTTCGGGATTTTCAAGCACATCAAATCCGTCAATCTCAACCTTACCCTGTGTTAATGATAAATAACCTGTAAGGATGTTCATAATTGTGGATTTACCTGCACCGTTAGGTCCCAAAAATCCGATAACTTCACCCTTTTCAATGTCAAAACTAACATTGTTTACTGCAAGGTGAGTACCGTATCTTTTACTAAGGCCGGTAACATTAATCATTTTTATTCCTCCAAGAAAAATATCTTACATAATCAGACGAATAATATATTATCAGACAATTATTCGTAAAAATTAAACAAATTGTAAATTAATAAGAACTATTTAGGGTTCTTTGATGCTAAGCGATATCCTCTTCTTAGCAACATCAACCGACAGTACATAAACATCCACAATATCGCCAACCTTTAAAACCTCGCTCGGATGCTTAATAAAACGGTCGGTAATACGTGAAATATGAACAAGTCCGTCCTGATGAACGCCTATATCCACAAAAGCGCCAAAGTCAATAACGTTACGGACCGTACCCTTTAATTTCATACCTGTTTTCAGATCTTCCATAGACATTATTTCCTGCCTTAGCATTGGTGGCGGTAACTCGTCACGCGGGTCGCGGCCCGGACGTTCGAGTTCCTTTATAATATCACTTAGTGTCGGTACACCTACGCCGATTTCCTCGGCAGTTTTTTCTTCACCCCTTGCAGCCACGCGTTCGGAAAGGTTTGCCACTGTTCCCGATTTTAAGTCCTTATCGGTGTAATCGCAAAGTTTTAAGAGTTCCTTTGCCGCGGCATAACTTTCAGGGTGAACAGAGGTATTGTCAAGTGCGTTCTTACCGTCCGAAATCTTTAAAAATCCGGCGCATTGTTCAAATGCCTTAGGGCCTAGTTTTGAAACCTTTTTAAGTTCTGTACGGGAAGTGAACTTTCCGTTTTCTTCGCGGTAAGCAACAATATTTTTAGCAAGCGCGCCGCCTATACCTGCCACGCGTGAAAGCAACTGCACCGAAGCGGTATTAAGGTCCACTCCTACCGAGTTTACGCAATTTTCAACAACGCCGTCAAGCGCGGTATTAAGTTTAGCAGGGGGCATATCGTGCTGATACTGACCAACACCGATTGCTTTTGGCTCTATTTTAACAAGTTCTGCCAACGGGTCTTGCAGTCTTCTCGCAATAGAAACAGCACTTCTAAGCGATACATCATAATCGGGAAATTCTTCTGCCGCGAGTTTGGATGCCGAGTAAACACTGGCGCCCGCCTCGCTTACAACCATATAGGAAAGTCCCGTATCCAATTCCTTTATAACCTCAGCCGCAAAACACTCGGTTTCGTGACTTGCAGTTCCGTTACCAATGGCAAAAACCTCTACCCCGTGTTTTTTAACAAGGGCTTTTATAATTATTTTTGCCTCTTCTATCTTAGACTTAGGCGGCACGGGATAAATTACGGCGGTGTCAAGCACCTTGCCCGTACCGTCAACAACAGCCACCTTACAACCTGTTCTGTACCCTGGGTCCAAACCCAAAGTAACCTTGTCCCTAACAGGCGGTTGCATAAGCAGTTGTTTTAAATTGGTAGAAAAAACCTTAATTGCGCTTGTTGCCGCGCGGTCACTTAGTTCCGAACGGATCTCACGCTCAATTGAAGGGAATATCAGTCTACTGTAAGCATCCTCTGCGGCGGCAATAACCGCAGCAGTTGCAGGCGAACCCTCTTTAATATGGGTTTTGGATATAATAAACATCGCCTTATCCTTGTCAAAATCGATAGAAACCTTTAGGATATCTTCCTTTTCGCCGCGGTTTATTGCAAGAATTCTGTGGTCGGGGATTTTTGCAACAGGCTCGCTGTAATCGGCGTACATTTCGTAAACGCCCGCATCCTCAGCGTCTGATTTAACCGTAAGTATTCCGTGAGCCGAGCATACAAAACGCATACGTTTTCTCACGTCCGCATCGTCGGATATTTTTTCGGCTATAATATCCATGGCTCCCTGTAAGGCGTCCTCTGCAGATAAAACCCCTAACTCCTCGTTTATAAAGTCCTCTGCCATAACAATAGGCTCTGAACAGTCGGGTTCTTGAGCATAAATCAGATCGGCTAAGGGTTCCAGTCCCTTTTCCTTAGCAACACTTGCCCTTGTTTTGCGTTTTTTCTTATAAGGGCGGTAAATATCGTCAAGTTCGGTAAGCGTAACGGCATTGTCTATAGCCGCTATCAACTCATCGGTCAAAGCGCCCTGCTCTTCGATTGATTTTTTAATTTTTTCCCTTGTTTCGTCCATATTACGAAGATAGGAAAGCCTGTCACTTAGTTCTCGCAAAATCTGGTCGTCAAGTGAGCCGGTAACCTCTTTTCTGTAACGGGCGATAAAGGGAATGGTGTTACCCTCGTCAATAAGTTTTACCGTGTTTTCAACCTGAAACGGTTTTAACCCGAATTCTTCGGTAAGCGTTTTTAATATATCCATAATTCACCTGAATGTCCGATAAATTTACCTTAAATTTTTACTATACCCAATACATCAAGTACAGATGATATAAGAATAAGTACAATGCAGATAGGCGCAATATATTTTATAACAACATTAAATATACCCTTGCCCTTAAATTTGCCTGTGAGTTCGATTTCATCAATAAGTGTTTGCGGCTTTATAACATATCCTACAAAAATGCAGGTTAAGAAAGCGGTTATCGGCATAAGCACACTGTTGCTAATAAAGTCGAACATATCAAGGAAAGTAAGACCTGCAATGGTGAAGTCACCCAATACACCGAAACCTAAAGAAGAGGGCAATCCTAAAATTACAGAGCCTATAAGCACTATAATACAGGTCTTTTTACGTCCAAGCCCTAGTTTATCATCAATAATAGAAACTACTGTTTCCATAAGTGAAATTGAAGAAGTAAGCGCCGCAAAGAAAACAAGAATAAAGAAGAGCGCGCCAATAACAGTACCGCCTGGCATAGACTGGAATACCTTGGGTAAGGTTATGAACATAAGGCTTGGTCCTTTGCCGAGAGCGGCTTCGTTTCCACCGGAGAAAGAGAATACAGCAGGAATTATCATAAGACCTGCAAGGAATGCAATACCTGTGTCAAAAATTTCGATCTGTCTTACAGAAGATTCAAGTTTAATATCCTTTTTCATATAAGAACCGTAGGTAATCATAATACCCATAGCAAGCGACATTGAATAGAAAAGTTGACCCAAAGCCGCTAATACGGTAGTAGCCGAGAATTTAGAAAAATCGGGTTTTATATAGTATATAAGTCCGTCAATAGCACCGGGCATAAATAAACCGTAAACAGAAATAAATATTGTAAGTACAACAAGCAAGGGCATCATCCATTTACTAACCTTTTCAATACCCTTTTCTACGCCGAAAATTACAACCAAAGCCGTTAAACCGATAAAGAGTAAAAACCAACCTATAGGTTCAAAAGGTTTTGAAATAAATCCCGTAAAATAACTGTCATCCGCAGCCGCCTTTGCGCCGCCGCTTACAAAAACTGCGAAATACTTAACAACCCAACCGCCTATTACAGAGTAGTAGGGCAAAATTATCATAGGAATAACCGATGCCAGCCAACCTATAAAATTGTATTTCTTATTTAACGCGCCAAATGCCTTAACCGCGCTAAGACCTGTTTTTCTGCCGATAGCAATTTCTGCGCACATAAGCGCAAAACCAAAGGTTACTGCAAGTATAATGTATACAAGCAGGAATATCCCTCCGCCGTATTTAGCCGCAAGATACGGGAAACGCCAAATGTTTCCGAGTCCTACTGCCGAGCCTGCCGCCGCAAGTACGAACCCGATTTTACCGGTAAAATTACTTCTTTTTTCAGTCATAACAAACATCCTTAAAATTTATTTTTTTATATCAGAACGGATAATCCGAACAAAAAATTACAAAATTCGTTTTCTTAAATCTTCGGGGGTATTTTGTGATAAATATATGGGCGCTACGTCAAAAACCGTTTTGCAGCCGTTCATACCCTCTTTATTCATTCTATACGCTGCGCGTGCATAACATACAAGCACGCTTGAGGTAAATTCGGGATTGGAATCAAGTTTTAAACTATACTCAATAATATGAGTATTTTCGTTGTTAAGTCCCGTTTTGCCGCTTCTTAAAACCGTGCCGCCGTGGGGTATGCCACTGTGCTCGCGTTTCATTTCCTCCGCGGTTATAAAATGAACCGTTGTGTAATAATCGGCAAAATAATTAGGCATTGTTTTGATTTCATTTTCAATTCTTTTAAGGTCTGCACCCTCGCTCGCTACTACAAAACATTCACGCAGATGCTTTTCCCTGATGCTAAGTTCGGGATTTTCGCCTCGCCTTACGCTTTCTACCGCTGAATCTATGGGAATTGTATACTGCCTTGCATCTACTACCCCATCAATTCTTCTTATAGCATCCGAATGGCCTTGGCTGACACCCTTGCCCCAAAATGTGTAATCCTTACCGTTGGGTAAAACCGCTTCGGCATAAAGGCGGTTAAGTGAAAACATACCTGGGTCCCAACCAACCGAAATCATTGCAATTTTACTGCCTTTTTTAGCGGCGCTGTCTGTAGTCTCAAAATGTTCAGGGATTTTAGCGTGGGTATCAAAACTGTCAACCACGTTAAAATGCTCTGCTAAAAAGGGTGTTTGCTGTGGCAAATCGGTAGCAGAACCGCCGCAAATCACAAGCACATCAATCTCATTTTTATAATTCAAAATATCGTCCATACGGTAAACCTTAGCACCCGTTAATGTTTTAACCGTTTCGGGAGCGCGCCTTGTAAAAACGCCGAAAAGTTCCATATCGCTGTTTTGCTTTATAGCACATTCTACACCGCGACCTAAATTACCGTAACCCACAATACCTATTTTCATAAAAAACACCTTGACATTTAAATTTTGGAATCCATAAAAATCCCAATATAACTAATATATAATAACACCTTTTTAAAATATTATCAATTGTTTTTTTTCTCATTTAAAAATTTATTTAAAAAATTGAGAACCCGTTTTTTATCACCCGACCAAATCGGTGCTACCAAATCCTTTTTCGCACCGTCCCCTGTGATGCGGTGGACCACTGTAGTTTGGGGTAGTATTGAAATGCACTCTTTCAAAATTACGGCATATTCTTCAAGGGTCAGACACGAAAACCTGCCTAAGTTATATTCTTTTTCAAGGTCAGTGCCTTTAAGGATATGTAAAAGGTGGAATTTAACCCCATCTGTCCCCGATTTTACCGCAAAATCGGTTGTGTTAAGAGCATCTTCCTTAGTTTCAAAAGGAAGACCTATTATAATATGGGTTACAACCTCTATCCCTGCCGCCTTTAAACGCTTTACCGCATCAGCATAAATTTCCGATTTATAACCGCGGCGTATATATTCGGCAGTTTTTTCGTTAGAGGTCTGTAGTCCCAATTCCACACAAACAGGTTTTATTTTATTGATTTCTTTTAGTAACTCAACCGTATCAGGCAGTAAACAGTCGGGTCTGGTTCCTATATTTAAACCAACTATATAATCAGGTTTTATGGCCTCTGAATAAAGTTCTCTTAGCCTTTCTATCGGGGCGTAGGTATTAGTGAACGCCTGAAAGTAAGCAATGTATTTACCCGAAGTCACCTTTGCCGATACCCTTGCCTTTGCTCTTTCAAGTTGCTCTGATATACTGTCACAACCTTTTTCCGCAAAAGCGCCGCCACCCGATTTATCGCAAAAAATACAGCCTTTCGTCCCTACTGTACCGTCACGGTTAGGGCAGGTGAACCCACCGTCGAGCGACAGTTTATAAACCTTGCACCCGAATTTTTCTTTATAATGCTCGTTTAAAGTTTTGTACAATTTTTTCACCACCCAGAATATTCTACCAAATTTTAAAAATAAAATAAAGTGTTTTAAATAGTTTGACACTTTATATTTTATAAAGTATAATCTTGGTATGAAGATTGGAAATTTAGAAATTAAAGGTTATGCCGCTTTAGCGCCTATGGCAGGAGTTGCCGACCGCGCTATGAGGGAAATATGTATCGAAAAGGGCGCCGCTTTTTGCGTTGGTGAACTCACAAGTTCAAGGGGTGTTACTTTAGGGGATAAAAAATCGCAGGCACTTCTTTCTTTGAGTGACCGCGAACGGCCCGTTGCATCGCAACTTTTCGGGTGCGAGCCCGATATAATGGCAGATGCCGCCGTATCTGCATTAAAGTTTAATCCCGATTTTATTGACATTAATATGGGTTGCCCCGCCCCAAAGGTTGCGGGTAACGGGGGCGGTAGCGCGCTTATGCGCAACCCCGATTTAGCCGAAAAAATAGTAAGCGCTGTAGTAAAGGCGGTTGATGTTCCCGTAACGGTTAAAATGCGCACAGGGTGGGACAGTGAGAGTATAAACGCCGTAGAACTTGCAAAAAGATGCGAAAACGCAGGTGCTAAAATGATAACGGTTCACGGCAGAACCCGAACCCAGATGTACGCTCCCGGTATTGATTACGAAACTATAAAGCAGGTAGTTTCTGCCGTTAAAATTCCTGTTGTTGCTAACGGTGACGTAAGGGACGGTAAATCGGCAGAATATATGTATAAAACAACAGGTTGCGCTTTTGTTATGGTGGGAAGAGCGGCCCAAGGTAACCCCTTTGTTTTTGAAGAAATAAAGGCTTATCTTGATGGCAGGGATTATACTCCGCCCACACTCGAAGAAAGGTTTAAAACCCTTGTAAGACAGGTTGAATTAATGCACGTATACAAGGACTCTCACAACGCTATTTTAGAGGCTCGCAAACATACCGCGTGGTATATGCAGGGGTTTAAAGGGGCGGCGAATTTAAGACGGCTTTGCGGAGAAATATCCAGTATGGACGATATTGCCACAATTTGCGAAAAAGCACTTGAACAAAACACTTAGTTGTGATAAAATTATTATTTGTTGAATTACAGAAAGGACTTGAATACTATGTCAGGACATTCAAAATGGAACAATATTAAACGTAAAAAGGAAAAAACCGATGCTGCAAAGGCAAAAATTTTCACCAAAATAGGTAGAGAAATTGCCGTTATCGTTAAAACAGGCGGCGCTAACCCTAACGAAAACAGCAAACTTAAAGATGCTATTGCAAAGGCAAAGGCAGCAAATGTACCTAACGATAATATTGAAAGAATTATTAAAAAAGCCGCAGGTGACGGCGAGGCCAACAATTACGAAGAATTGATTTACGAGGGTTACGGTCCTTCAGGTATAGCCGTTGTTGTTGAAACC
>JAZQHI010000139.1:0-6383 GCA_045540535.1 Acutalibacteraceae bacterium
ATAACTGAAAGCGACAAGTTTCTGTGGAAATTTGTCGCTTTCTTTGGCCCGCTCGAAGGGATTCGAACCCCCGTTCTTCAGAATCGGAATCTGCTGCGTTATCCAACTGCGCCACGAGCGGAAATATTTAATTTTTAAAGAAGTTAGGCGGTTCGCTTTTGCGAACCACCTATTCTTTTTGAAATTTTATTTATTCGTCATAACCTTTTGGGTTGCCGCTTTGCCAACGCCAAGTATCTTCACACATCTCTTCAACACCGTATTTAGCGGTCCAACCGAGGATGTTCTTTGCCTTTTCGGCATTTGCATAAACTTCGTCAGGGTCACCGGGGCGACGAGGGTCTATAACATAGGGAACATCAACACCTGTAACCTTAACAAAAGCATCTCTTAATTGCAGAACGCTTGTGCCGTTACCTGTACCTAAGTTAAAGGCTTCGCATCCAAGGTTATCAAGCGCCCAGTCTATAGCCTTAACGTGACCTTGCGCAAGGTCTACTACGTGAATATAATCGCGGACACCTGTACCGTCAACAGTATTATAATCGTTACCGAAAACGTGAAGTTTTTCAAGTTTGCCAACTGCCACTTGGCTGATATAAGGCATAAGGTTGTTGGGAATACCCTTGGGGTCTTCACCGATAAGACCTGACTTATGCGCACCGATAGGATTGAAATAGCGAAGAAGTGCTATACTCCATTCCTTATCAGCAACATAAAGGTCACGAAGAATTTCTTCAATAAAATATTTGGTTCTGCCGTAGGGGTTTATTGCGCCCAAAGGCATACCCTCTTTAAGAGGCATTTCTGTAGCAACGCCGTAAACTGTAGCCGAAGAAGAGAAAACAATCTTTTTAACACCGAATTCGGTCATAACCTCTAACAAATTAATAGTGCTGATAAGGTTGTTATCGTAATACATAATAGGCTCTCTTACAGATTCGCCAACTGCTTTAAGACCTGCAAAATGGATTACGGCTTCAATTTTATTTTCAGTAAAAATTTTACGTAATGCATCCTTATCGCGAACGTCTTCCATGTAGAATTTAACGGATTTTCCCGTAATTTTTTCTACCCTTTCCAAAGATTTGCTGCTGCTGTTATCAAGGTTATCAATTACAACTACATCATAACCGGCATTAAGCATTTCAATACAGGTATGGCTACCGATATATCCGGCACCGCCTGTAACCAAAATAGACATATATATACCCCCAAAATTTTACTAAAATCAATTTTATAACATAATATCTTTTTTGTCAAGAGAACAGAGAATTTTATTAAAAGTGGTTTATTGCTATTTACAAATGGGGGATAAATTGATATAATAATAAATACTAATTATTTTGGAGTAGTATGATGGATTATTATGTTAATTCGAGCAGTTTGATGTCGGCTTTTCCTGTTCCGAGTTCTGTTGCGGATAATTATTTAAAGTTTACTAAACCCGAGCATTTTAAGGTTTTAATTTTTGTTATGCGAAATATGGCGCAGGAAATAGAGATAGAAGATATAGTTTCTGCAACTGATTTGTCCGATTATGACGTTAAAGAGGCGTTACTTTATTGGGCAGATGCAGGGGTGTTGTGTGTAAAAAACAGCGGCATTGACAACAAGAAAAAGAGTACCGAAAAAACTGCTTTAAAACAGTCCGAAAAGCCTACAAGGAATGATGTTGCAAAGAGAGGAAATGAAGACCCTAAAATCAGATTTTTACTCCGCGATGCGCAAATTAAGTTAGGGCGAAATCTTAAAACCAACGAAAGCAATACTTTTGTCTGGCTTTATGACGATTTGGGACTTGATGTTTCGCTGATACTCCTTATTATTCAGTATGCTGTGGCGCACAAAAAGGCTAATATAAGATTTATTGAATCGGTAGCGGTTGAATGGGTAGAAAAAGGCATTGATAATATAGAGGATGCCGATAAAGAGTTGCGGCTTATGGCAATAGGTGAGCAGGCTTGGGGCGTGGTGTCGTCCTGTTTTGGAATAGAGCGCCGAAAACCAAGTAAAAAGGAAACCGACTATTCGGTAAAATGGATTGAAGAATGGAAAATGTCGCGCGAAATGCTTACTGCCGCTTACGAAGAATGTGTAAACCAAAAATCCAAGTTTTCATTTCCGTATGTTGCAAAAATAATTGAAAATTGGCATGATAGCGGATTTACAAAACCCGAAGATATAGTTAAGGACGCGCCAAAAAATGATGACGGCGGCATAGCGGCTTATGATATAGATTTATTTGAAAAAATGGTTAATTCAAAGGAATAAAAAACTATGATAACTAAAGAAAGTACATACAAAAAAGCCTTTGAAAACAAGGCACAAAGGTTAAAAGAAAAAAATGCTAAGCGAGAAGCGCTGATTAATGCAGTTTATTCGGCTGAAAAAAGACTTGGCATAATAGACCAAAAACTTTTAGAAGTTGGTTCGTTAATAGCGGTGACGGCACTTTCGGGGGATACAGAAAAATTAAATGTTTTAAAAAGCGAATCCCAAAAACTGACTGGTGAAAAGGCGGATATTTTAAAACAGGCAGGCATAACCGAAATTGAGTACGAATGTGAAAAATGTTCGGATACAGGGTTTATTTCGGGTAAGATATGTGACTGTATAAAACGCGAAGCCGCATTTGTAATGATGAATGAACTTTCTCGCGAGATGCCGCTTGGAAGCAGTAAATTTGAAAATTTTGACCTTAAATATTATCCCGAAAAAACTGAAAACGGCGAAAATCCTAAAAGAAGAATGACCTCTATTTTAAAACTTTGCCGCGAATATGTTATTAATTTCAGTCCCGAAACGGCTAAAAATTTACTCTTTATGGGTAGTGCAGGGCTAGGCAAAACGCATCTCACTTTGGCGATAGTTTCAGGGGTTATAGAAAAAGGTTATATGCCTTTTTACAGTTCTGCTGAAAACCTTTTTTCGCGCATTGAGGCGGAAAAATTCTCGGGTGAGGGCAGGGGCACTTACGAAGCAATTTTAAATTGCGACCTTTTGGTTATTGATGATTTGGGTGCTGAAATGACAACTAAATTTTCGGTATCGGCGCTTTATAACCTTGTTAATACAAGAATTTTAACTCGAAAACCCACTATTATTAATACAAATTTATCTTTAAAAGAGATTGAAAACAAATATACAGCGCGTATATCTTCAAGATTTATCGGTGAATACGAATGTAATAAATTTTTGGGTCTTGATATACGTCAGCAAAAGTTATTGAACAAGTAGGCGATTTTTTTGTCAATTAAAAGTTATGATGCAGGCAGTTATGATGTAGCGGTTATAGGCGGCGGTCACGCGGGTATTGAAGCGGCTTTGGCGGCGGCAAGACTTGGGTGCAAAACCATTATGTTTACCGTAACGCTTGACTGGATTGGTAATATGCCATGCAACCCCTCAATAGGCGGTACGGCTAAAGGGCATCTCGTAAGGGAACTTGATGCTTTGGGCGGTGAAATGGGAAAAGCGGCAGATAAACACACTTTGCAAAGCAGAATGTTAAATCTCGGCAAAGGACCTGCGGTTCATTCCTTGCGCGCTCAGATAGACCGCCGCGCTTACAGTGGACATATGAAGCATGTTTGCGAGTTGCAAGAGGGACTTGATGTTAAACAATGTGAGATTACCGAGGTTTTTAAGAACGAGTCTTTGTGGCATTGCGTTTCTGCATTAGGCGCGGATTTTACTGCAAAAGCAGTTATAATTGCTACGGGAACGTTTTTAGGCGGTAGAATTTATGTAGGTGAGGTTAATTACGAAGCAGGACCTGACGGCAGTTTTCCTGCCAACGAACTCTCTAAATCACTTAAAAAACTTGGCGTTCCGCTTAGAAGATTTAAAACGGGAACACCCGCGCGAGTAGCGAGGGATAGTATTGATTTTTCAAATCTTGAAGAGCAACCGGGGGATGAACACACCGTTCCTTTTAGTTTTTCAACTAAGGAAGACCCTAAAAATACAGTTGTTTGCCATATTTCTTACACTAATGATGAAACAAAGCGGGTAATACTTGAGAATATTGACCGTTCACCGTTATATGCCGGCGATATCGAGGGTATAGGACCGAGGTACTGCCCTAGTATTGAGGATAAAATAGTTCGCTTTGCTGACAAAAAGCGGCATCAGTTTTTTATTGAGCCTTGCGGAGAAAATACCGAAGAAATGTATCTTCAAGGGCTTTCGTCATCTCTTCCTGAAGAGGTTCAGATTGAACTTTACAAAACTATTGATTGCCTTAAAAATGTTAAGATTATGCGCAACGCGTATGCTATTGAATACGATTGCGTAGACCCCTTATTTTTAAAGGGTACCCTTGAAATGAAAGGGCTTGACGGACTATACGGCGCAGGTCAGTTCAACGGTTCTTCAGGTTATGAGGAAGCCGCCGCGCAAGGACTTATTGCAGGAATTAACGCCGCACTTAAAATCAAGGGTGAAGAACCGCTTGTGCTCTCGCGCGCATCTTCATATATAGGCACTCTTATTGATGACCTTGTTACAAAGGGTTGTATGGACCCTTACAGAATGATGACTTCAAGAAGCGAATACCGACTTTTGTTAAGACAGGATAATGCTGACGAAAGGTTAATGCCCATAGGTCATAAAATCGGTCTTGTAAGTGACGAAACCTATGCCGATTTCAGAAAACGTTGCGAATTAAAGGAGAGGGAAATCGAGCGCGTTAAATCAACCTTTTTAGCACCGAATCCCGAACTTAATAAATTGCTCGAAGAAAACGGCACCGCGGTTATGACAACGGGTATGCGGCTTTCGGACCTTGTTAAAAGACCGCAACTCAGTTACGATATGTTAGCACCTTTTGATAAGGAACGTCCCCGCCTTCCGTTTGCTGTGAGAGAAAAGGTAGAGGTTGAAATCAAGTATGAGGGTTATATCAGTCGCCAACAAGCGCAGGTTAACGAAATGCTTCGTCTTGAAAGCAAACTTATACCGCAAGATATAAAGTATGATGATATTAAGGGACTTCGCCTTGAAGCGATAGAAAAACTCAATAAAATAAGACCTGCCAATATTGGTCAGGCTTCAAGAATTTCGGGAGTTAGCCCTGCTGATGTTTCGGTTTTACTTATATATTTATCCAAATAAAAAAATTCCTGAGAAGTTTCTTCTCAGGAATTTTTTGTGTTTTAAAATCCTAAAAGTTTTGAACCTGCTTCAACAAGGCTTTCTTTTCTTGCCTCGGCTTCATCAGAATCAGCACCGACTGCGCAAATATAAATCTTGATTTTAGGTTCTGTACCCGAAGGGCGCACAATAAACGAACTTCCGTTTTTAAGGAAATAGCACAGAACGTTTGATTTGGGCAGTGTCAGTACAGTTTTTTCATCGTTTTTAGTATCTATAGAAACCGACTCGCCGTAGTCGTTAATTTTAGTAACCTCGCTGCCGTCAATTAATGTTGGCGCGTTTGCACGAAGGTCCGACATAATGTTTTTAATCTTTTCCATTCCGCTTTGACCTTCGCAGGTGAAACTTTTTTGCAGTGTATAGAAATAACCGTATTTTGCATAAATACCTTCAAGCACATCCGCAAGATTTTTGCCTATAGATTTATAATAACCTGCCATTTCGCAGATAAGCATTGATGCTACAACAGCATCCTTATCTCTTGCGTAACTGCCTGCAAGATAACCGTAACTTTCCTCAAAACCGAAGATGTAACGGTTTTCTTCTTGTTTTTCTTCAAGTATAGAAATCTGCTCGCCGATAAATTTGAATCCTGTAAGCACGTTTACGAGTTCGCAACCGTAATCATCGGCAATTTTTTGGCAAAGTTCGGTTGAAACTATAGTTTTAACGGCTAAAGGTTTTTCGGGTAATGTGCCGTTAGCAGAGCGGCGCTCAAGGATGTAATTAAGAAGAAGCACGCCAACATCATTACCGCTAAAGAGTTTGTATTCGCCGTTTACATTAACTGCTATACCAACGCGGTCGCAATCGGGGTCGGTAGCGAGCAATATATCTGGGTTATAGTTTTCGGCAACCTTTAGTGCACATTCAAAAGCCTGACGTATTTCGGGGTTGGGGTAGGGGGCGGTAGGGAAGTTGCCATCGGGATTTTCCTGCTCGGGAACAACCACTACGTTTGATATGCCTATTCTTTTAAGAATTGCGCGAACGGGTCTGTTACCTGTACCGTTAAGAGGGGTGTAAACAACCCTTAAATTTGATAAGTCTGTATTGGGTTCTACGCGCTGAGCCTCAACGTTATCGAGATATTCGTTTATAATATCTTCGCCGATATATTCTATCATACCGTCCTTTACGGCTTTATCGTAATCAGTAGTTTTAACACCAGAAAAAATATCAACACTCTGCATAATTGAAAGCACAAAATCTGCGGCTTCGGG
>JAZQHI010000140.1:0-21143 GCA_045540535.1 Acutalibacteraceae bacterium
CTTCTTGGCACTTTGCTTCCCTCCTTCATAATGATGATATCATAGGTACTCGAGTAATTTCCCCGTTGTTCCAAGGCAAAGGCATAAATATCTATATATAAATGCCGCTGCCAGAATTGCAGCAGAGATTACTTAGTTTAAATTACTTTGCACCCGGTTTTGGACGCTTTGCGCCGTACTTAGAACGGCTCTGCATTCTTTTAGCAACGCCCTGAGTATCAAGGGTACCTCTTACGATGTGATAACGCACACCAGGAAGATCCTTAACACGTCCACCACGAATAAGAACTACGCTGTGCTCCTGCAAATTGTGGCCTATACCCGGAATGTAAGCAGATACTTCGATTCCGTTGGAAAGACGTACTCTGGCAATTTTACGGAGAGCAGAGTTAGGCTTCTTAGGTGTGGAAGTCTTTACGGCTGTGCAAACGCCGCGCTTTTGAGGTGAATCATTGTCTGTAGTCTGACGCTTCATAGAGTTATATCCCTTTAAAAGAGCCGGAGCCTTAGCCTTCTTCTCAAGAGTTTCACGACCGCTGCGAACCAACTGGTTAAACGTAGGCACTGTTAAACCTCCCCCTTTCTTCAATAATCACAAAGCAAAATTAGCCATAATTTCGCATGCTAAAATAGTTTATCACAATTTTAACAATATGTCAACATTTTTTTATTTAATATCTAAAAAGCAAAAACAGCCGTTTTTTAACGGCTGTTTTCGTAATTTATACCGAACCTCTTTTTATTAACTTGTGATTTACTTCAGTGTCTTCATCCTTGCCGTCAATTATATAATCAACGGCGAGTCTTGCGGTTTTATCGTCATCATAAGAAACACTGTCAAGGCATAGTCTTAAATCATCTATAAGTTTTAAATTATCAAAACCTATTATCCCTACTCCTTTTTTACTCGCTAAATTTAAAAGCCTTATAGCGTAAACATCGGTAGGACATATAAATATATTTTTCTTATCATTAACTAATTGGTTTTCGGCATCGGCAATATTTGTGATTACATATTCGGCTTTAACACTTTTCATAACATTTTCAAATGCATTGAACCGCTCTATTTGAGCATAGGCGTTTTTATTGTTTAACGTTGGTTTTACATATATGAATCTGTTATAGCCTTTATCCAATATAAAGTTAAGCGTTTCTTCCATAGCCGCTCTGTTGTTTATACCGACATATTTAATGCGGTTCAACCTGTTTCCGACAGTGACAATCGGAATATTTAAGGATAAAAGATAATTTTCGTATTCCTCACCGTTGTTTGCAGGACAAAGGACGATACCGTCAACCGAAATATGATAAAGATGTTTTATACACTCAATTTCTTTTTGAGGGTCTTTATCTGTAAACATAACGACGGTAGAATAGGATTTTCCCGCACAGTACTTTTCAATATTCATAAGCATATCCGAAAAATACTGATTTGCCAGATCAAACACCACTACGCCTATAAGCATTGATTTTCCACCTGCAATACTTCGCGCGTGAATATTCGGCTTATAACCGTATTCCTTTGCAATATCAAGTATTCGTTGTTTTGTTTTTTCACTTATCCCTTTGCGGTTATTAAGTGCGCGGTCTACTGTACCTTGGGAAACCCCGCATATTCTTGCCAACTCGTTGGTTGAAATACTATCTTTCAAAACTATTCCTCTATTCTGATTTCTTTGGTAGCCTTAATACAATCAAAATTCAATTTCGACTCCTGCTGTTTAAAGGAAATCTTTTTGCCATCAACATAAACGCTTTTTACTTTGCCTATATTACCTAATGTAATACTGCTTAATTCCAAACTGCCGTAATGTAAAACAATTTTACTGCATTTAGCCTTTTGGATATAATCTCCCCAACCGCTTCCAATACTCCAGAAACATTTAAAATCTCCCTTTATTTTAGGGCTAAAACCTATATGTTTTTTAGGCATATCAAATTCATAACCGCTAAGAATCGGGAGCATTGCAAAACTCGACATCGGTCTTGCATAGTTGCTTCCACATTCAAATTCGTTCCAAGGATTTCGGTTTTCACCGTTAAAACGCGCTCTTGCAGTACGTGTAACCAGATTTCCCTCATCTATAAACCCTTCGCTCATAAGCAGTCCTGCAAATGCATATTCGCAACCTGTCCAACATTCTTCACAATAAACCATAGGGATAACAGGTTTTTTAGTACCTTCGGGATAGGTGCACATAACCGTTCCGCCCTCATCATTTAAAGCATAAGAACGCCAAGGATTTATATGCTCGCGTAAATTTTCCTTAAAATTATATTTCATTATATTTTTAAGGGCGGTTTTTCGTTGCTCCTCGTCAAAAATATCACCAAGGCCGCTTATGCTTGCATGCCACTGACCTAACATCTGGTCTATAGCGCAACCATCGGCTATCTGGTATTTAAGTTCTGACTTTTCAGTATTCCAATATCCCATACAATCAAAATGCTCGGCATATTCTTTTTGTGTTAAATCAATTTTATGGAAGAAATATTCCCCGTTAAAGAGATTTTCTTTAGTCCACTCATATCCGCTTTCAAAAAGGGTGGTATATTCTTCGGCTTTTTGGTTATCACCTAAAAATTCAGCCATCTCTGCGGCGGCTTTAAGGGCTGCTAAATACATACCCTCAAGCCAGGATGTAGGACCGAAAAATTCCATATCAAGCGTATGGTGTTGCCTGCCCTCTAAAACACCGTCATGGTCCTTATCCCATTCATAAGTATTGTTTTCGTTCCAAGCAAATTCTAAAAGTTTTTTAATATCTTCCCAATTTTCTTTAAGCCACTCGGTATTGCCGCTTATTTTCCAATCGCGGTAAATTTTAACGAGATTTGCCATTTGACCGTCTACACAAGGGTGGAAATTACCTCTACCGCGACTGAAAGGCAACTTGCTTCTGAACTGCATTTTGCCGTTTTTGTCCATATTATATTTTAGTTCTGTATCCCTTATACTTCGTTCAAGTTCAGGGAACAAAAAGCAAAGGGCGTAAGCATAACTCCAAACATGAGTGCAAGTACCCTCACACGAACCTGCTGTTTGATGCGTACCCTCAAATCCGTAAAAAGTTCCGTCTTCCAAGCGAAGAACCGTTGGAGATTTTAAAACCGACATTGTAGAAGTAATCGCATCAATTACCGCCTTATCAACTGTAGAAGAATGTAAAGATTTACAAAAAGTGTTGGTTTTCTTGTAAAGCATATCCCAGTTATCAAGCGAATAAAAGCAAGATTCTACCGAATTTTCAAATAGTGTTGCATAATAATTCTTCCAAGTTACATCCTTGCCCTCCTCATCCTTATAAGGTTCCCAATAATTGTAGTTGTTTGGCATATTCCAAGATATAATAAAACGGAAACTGCAACTTTTTTTGCTATTTAATTCTTTTTTAGCACCAACCGAGCATTTATCCCTATACCCTGCATTTTCGTAAGAACGGTTTTCAAGGTCGCCGTTATTAATTTCGTACCAAAAACTGTTCAGGCAATCTTCCCAACCGCCGCGGTACCAATATTCCTGATAAAGACCGTTTTTGCTATCCACAGCAATTGTCATATCCCTATACTGTATACTATCCTCCGGAATTTCACTGGATTTCATAGTAATTGCAGTATATTTATCATTTTCTACCTTTTTGTTAACACCCTTATCAAATCTGTTACAAACAGTTAAAACCGTGGTATACTTTATGCCTGATTCACGGCTTTTAAATGTTATGTCAAAAAATGCGGCAGGTATGCTTGAATTATCGGCATCGAGCGGTATAAAAGGGTTAAAGGCTTTCATAATTACCTTGGCTGGAAAATGTTCATCCTCAAAGGTAAGTGTGGCAATAGGAAATTTGCCGTCAAACTTAACCTTTTTAAAATGCGGCATACCGCAAAGGGTTTTTCTTTCAGGTCCGTGACCGAATCCAACATACCAACCGTTTTCAAAATTACCCGTAAGATTATATGTAGTATCCCCCATTAAAACCTTGGTAACAACCCTGCCGTCAGGGTATTCTGCTTTAACGGCAAAATGGCAGTAATCGTTATAACTGCCTTTATTAGGACGGTTGAAAATTTCCCAGTTAAGAAGTGTGCCGTTTCCTGCAAGACCTATTGAACCGCTTCCAATTCCGCCTAAAGGGAAAGAAATTTCCTTTAAATGCTTACCGCTATATACCATAACAACCAACCTTTACTGTTATTTTACGTGTGCGTACACGTTTCATTATACGTACCCCTTAAAAGCGTGTCAACTTACACGAAAATAAAAAAGCAGCCAATATACACTGACTGCTTAAAAATCATTTTATAATCAAATGTTTTATTTTTGCCAAAAAAGGTTTTGTTTTTATACGCCACAAATACCTGAATGGATAACCGATGCGGTTTAATATTATGTATATGTGATAAAGTTTACTCGTAGCGCAATCGTAATACTTACCGTCGCGGTAGAAAGCCTTGAGCACACCTACAATATCTTCATCGGTAACATCATACTCATTTGTAAAAAGGTTATCCCCTCTTATAACATAGCCGTTATCGGTAACCTTTATTATGCGGTGAAGCACCAATTTATCACAATTAGCGCGCCTATAAAGCGGAACATCATTTTTTTTAAGTTTGCGCTTTACACGTTCAATTATTACAATATCTCTGTGTTCCCTTAGCATCGGGCGCATACTTATACCGCTTGTAAGAATTGAAACTTCGTCACTAATTTCCAATGCCTTATCGGCATTCATTTTACCGTCCGCCATTATACCAAAAGATCCGATTTTTTAAGTTGTTCTATAAAGCTTTCTACAGTTTCCTTAATCTCGGCTTCGGGGGTATCGGCATAATCTTTCTTCATAGCCTCAATAATTTCTTGTGCAGTTACATCGTTTTTAAGCATATTAAACATATATGCGCCAACGTCATTCATCTTAACAAATCCGTTGAATTTTGATAAATCCTCTCCAACTGCTACTGCAACTATTTTGTCTGCTACTTCGTTTGTTACAAAATTGTACTTTAATTTCATCTCTAGTTCTCCTATTTATTAAATATTGTATTATAGGCAGTTTCGGCTGCCGAAATATCCATATTGCATTTAATTTTCCAAAGATTACAACCGCTTACCAAACGGTTTATAAGATTAATAGTAGCAAAAGCCGCCATTGGTTCATTCGGCATATATACCTGATTTAAAATTAAATCAACCACTTCTGATGCGTTTATCTTCTCGCAAGAATTTTCCTTTGCGCGTTCAATAAAACAGATATGTTTTAAAACCGTTCTTGTGTTAGAACCCAAATCTTCTTTTCCGCACCAAGGAGTTCCGTAACCGTAAATCTTATCGGGTTCATTTTCAAAAAATCTGATAATCGGTTTGTCACCGTTAACAACCTTTAATTTATCGCCCAACAGTTTATACCAAAGACGCATGTGCGTGGTCTTTCCCGTTCCGCTGTGTGCCGCAAAAGCAATGCCCTCGCCTTCAACATCAAAAAGTGCAGAATGAAGAACAAAAGCATTTTTAAGTGGGATTATATCAGCCAATTTTCTGTAAAACGCTATCGTTTCAAGATACTCGTACGAATATTCACCGTCCGCTTTACTTTGCTCCTCTGCCAAGTCGGCTTCAGTAAGTTTTATGGTAAATTCGGGTTCTGCATCCGTTATGTAATCTTTACAATGTTTTGCCATTCGGTCATACAAATTCTCGTATTCGACCTTAAAATCTGCAAAAGAATAAACCACAAAACCACCTCACAAACAATTAAATACATTATACAATAGTATTCAGAATTAGTCAATTACTTTTTGTTCCAGAACTTTTCAAGTTCTTGAGCGTCTGCTAAAACAGTTCCCTGTACCATACCGTTTCTGCCGCCGCCTTTAACATTAAATTCTTGTTTAAACTTTAAAAACCAATCATCAAGCGGTTGCGCATCCCCACAAACCGCAAAACAAAAACCCTCTTTACTAGCGCTTAACACAGCCCTTATTCCGCCGAATTTTTTAAAAAGCAAATCTGCTGAGGACTGTAGTTCCTTAATAGCAAGTCCTTCTAAAAAAAGCGCTGAAAAATCTTCTTGAGGCACAAAGTTTTCAAGTTTGGCATCAAGCATTTGCCGTTTAAGACCATTAAGTTCAAATTTCAGTTCATTTATCTGCTCGCTAAGGCGCTCAACTGCAGTAAAACTTTCATTCTGTTTTACACAAAGCAAATTTGAAATTTTAGCGACATTAAAGTACTTTTCGTTATAGTCCATCAGCGCGCGTTTACCGGCTTTGAGTTCAATCCGCACTCCGCCGCGTATTTTTTCACTGCCGAGCAGTTTTATAATTCCTATTTCCCCTGTTTTCTTAACGTGGGGTGCACAGCAGGCACAAACATCTACACCCTCTATTTCAACTATACGAACCGCTCCCTCAATTTCCTTTTTACTGCGGTATTTAAGGTTTTTAAGGGTTTCTTCATCAGGATAATAGGTATTAATGTTCACGTTTTTAAATACCGCCTCATTAGCGAGCGTTTCAATCCTTAAAATTTCTTCGCGGTTTAAAGGTTTATCAAAATCAAGGGTAACAATATCTTCACCTAAATGAAACCCGACATTTTCAAGACCGTAATATTTATGCGCTATGCCCGAAACAATATGCTCAGCCGAATGTTGTTGCATAAAATCAAAACGGCGTTCAAAATCTATTTTTCCGGTAACTATTTCGCCCTTTTCAAAAGGTTTAGTTGTATAATGGAAAATAATATCTTCCTTTATCTGCACGTCGCTTACTTCTGTTTCATTCAAAAAACCTTTGTCCGAGCCTTGACCTCCGCCCTCAGGGAAAAAGGCAGTACGGTCAAGAACAGTAACATATCCTTCCGCCTGTTTGTAACAATCAATTACCGTAGCGTTAAACTCTCTAATGCCAGAATCTATATCATATAACTTTTCGGTCACGCCAACTTCTCCCTAACTATATAAGCCGCTTTATAAATATCTCCGCCGCCCATTGTTATTACTATATCGCCTTTTTTAGCAACCTCAATTATTTTGTCGGCTATATTTTCAAAACCGTCAACAATAACCGCGTCATTTAACTTTTCGGCAATATCCTCCGACTTAATGCCGTAGGTATTAACCTCGCGTGAACCCATAATCGGAGTAAGTATTACCTTATCCGCTACCGAAAGAGCATCTATAAACTCGTCTTTAAGCAGTGCAGTTCTTGAAAAAGTAAAGGGTTGGAAAACCGCAATCACTCGGTTATAACTTAGTTGTTTAGCAGCGTTAAGGGTTGCCTTGATTTCGGTTGGGTGGTGAGCATAATCGTCCGCCAAAGTAAAATCGTACTCCCCTAAAAATTCAAATCTTCTGCCAGCACCCGTAAACTTTTCTAAGGACTCCTTAATACCTTGGGGTGTGACACCTTGTTCAAAACAAACCGCAAAAGCCGCCAAGGAGTTAAGCACGTTATGTCTTCCCGGGGCTTTGAGTTCTAACGAAACTAATTTTTCGCCCGCTTTCATCACGTCATAACAAAAACCGAATTTTCCTGCGGTTATGTTTTCAGCATAATAGTCATTTTTGTTACCAAAACCAAAGGTCACAGTTTCGGCATCTATACCCTCTGCCGCTTTAAGACAGAGTTCATCATCACCGTTTATATAAGCCTTACTTGACATTTTAATAAATTTATGGAAAGATAATACCAGATTATCCATTGTCTTAAAATAATCAAGATGGTCATTATCAATATTAAGCAGTACCGAAATATCGGGCGACATCTGTAAAAAGGTATCCACAAATTCGCAGGACTCGCAAACCATAGTTTCACTGTTTCCTGCAATACCGTTAGAATTTATAAGCGGCAATCTGCCGCCTATAACTGCGGTAGGATTAACCTTGTTTAAAATTAAAATTTGTGTTATCATAGAGGTAACGGTGGTTTTACCGTGTGTTCCGCTAACACCTATAACGTTATCGTAATATCTGGTGAGCGCGCCTAAAAGGTGCGAACGCTCCATAGTAGGAATTCCAAGTTCCTTCGCGGCAACAATTTCGGGGTTATCCTTAGAAATTGCGGCAGAATAAACCACAAGTTCTGCCCCATCAATATTTTCTTTGTTATGCCCCATAAAAACTTTTATTCCCATTCCTTTAATGCGTTTTAAGGGGTCGCTTTCGTTATTATCGGAACCTGTAAGAATGTAACCCTTACTATGCAGTATTTCCGCAAGCGGACACATACCGCTACCGCCGATACCAATCATATGAACGCGTTTAACGTTTGAAATAATTTTATCCTCTGCGCGAAGTTTTTTCATTTTATAACAATTCCTTTCTCGGATACACATTTCTTTTACTATTTTACTACTTTTCGTTCTAAAAATAAACCTTTTTTTGTGAGGAGATGAAAAAATATGATAAAAATCCCCAAAAATACCGAATATGTTATAAATAAACTGCAAGAAAACGGCTTTGAAGCCTACATCGTAGGCGGCTGTGTCAGAGATATGTTACTAGGCAAAACCCCTTTTGATTTTGATGTTACTACCTCGGCAAAACCCGAAGAAGTAATATCGGTTTTCGAAAGAACCGTACCAACGGGTATAAAGCACGGTACAGTTACCGTACTAATAGACAAAGAACCTATTGAAGTTACAACATTCCGAACCGAAAGCGGTTACACTGATAACCGACATCCCGAAAATGTAAATTTTGTAACATCTCTTGCAGAAGACTTATCCCGACGGGATTTTACAGTAAACGCCATTGCCTATAATAACAAAAGCGGAATTATTGACTGTTTTGGAAGTATGCGCGACCTTGAAAGTCGCATTTTAAGGGCGGTTGGTGCTCCCACAAAACGTTTTTCGGAAGATGCTTTGCGAATTCTAAGGCTTTTCCGCTTTGCTTCAACCTTAGGGTTTAGTTGCGAAGAACATACCCTTAGTGCCGCCTTGGCTCAAAGGCAAGGACTCCAATTAATCAGCCGCGAGCGAATAGCCGCAGAACTAAAAAAAGCGGTTTGCGGCAAAAATTTAAAGGCTATGGCGCCCCTTATAAATTCAGGCGGACTAGAATTTATAGGCATTAAAAAATGCCCTGATTTTTCTAAGTTAGAAAGAATAACCGAAAATCCGAAACTGTCATTTTTCGCCTTTTTATATCTTGCGGAATGTGATGTTCTTAAGGTATTAAATGAATTAAAAGAGTCAAACCAAATAAAAAGGTACTGTGAAAATATTTTAAACCTTTTATCCCTTAATGTCCCCGAAACCAAGACCGATTTAAAAGAACTGCTGGGGCGTTTTCCAAAAGAAGATATATGCGACTTTTTGAAATTAGTTGAAATATTAACCGATAAAAACCAAAATCCGCTTTTAGATTTAATTGAAGAAATAATAACAAGCGGTGAACCTTATCTTATATCCCATTTAGCAGTAAACGGCGAAACACTTAATTCTATTGGCATTTCGGGCAAAAAAATCGGTGATACTCTGGAAATTTTAAGAAAACACATTTTGACTCACCCCGAGGATAACAATAGTCAAAAACTTTTATCTTTAACAAAACAAATAATCGAGTAACGAAAATTTAATCAGCACCATAAACTGTAGTATACAGCGTTGGTGCTGATTTTTAATTTAACGGACTGGTTAGTGTGAAAAAAATATCAATTATAGGCGGTGACAATCGCCTTAAAATTTTAAAAACAAAACTTGAAAGCAACGGTTATCACACCGATACTTTAGGACTTTACGAAAACGATTTTGCAGATATTTCTACCTCGCAATTTATTGTTTTACCCGTTCCCACAACAAAGGACCGAAAAAATATTTTTACTCCCCTAACAAAGAAAGAAATCCCCCTAGACTTTATAGCCAAAAACACAACACGCGATCAACTGATATTATGTTGTAATTATAATTTCGAAAACAAAAATTCAATAGATTACGGCTCACTTGACAGTTACGCTCTTTTAAATGCTGTTCCTACTGCCGAGGGTGCAATTAAAATTGCTATAGAAAATACCGATTACACCCTTTGGAATGCAAAGGTGCTGGTAATTGGTTACGGCAGAGTAGGTAAAATTTTAGCCGACAGATTAAAGGCTTTAGGTTGTCATGTAACAGTCAGTGCGCGAAAGCCTGCCGACTTCGGTTTGGCAGAAGCCCTTAAGTTTAACTACATAAACACAGGGCACTTGAACACACAAAAACTCGATTTCGATATAATTTTCAACACAGTTGATGCCGACGTTTTAAGCGACGAAACGTTAACAAAAACCGACGCTAATCTTTTAATTGACCTTTCAAGCCGAGGCGGATTTAACATTGAAGCGGCAAAGAAACTTCATAAAACAGCCATTAAAGCACCGGGACTCCCCGGAATTATTGCGCCCAAAACTGCCGCCGAAATTCTTTATAACACAGTAATTCATATAATTAACTCATATAATTAGAGGTGAAAACAAATGGAAAATATAACCGTTGGCTATGCTTTTTGCGGTTCCTTTTGTACAATAAGCGAATCGGTTAAAGCATTAAAAAACTTAGCAAAACCGGGTATTAAAATAAAACCCATTATGTCACAAATAGTTTATTCAACCGACACCCGTTTCGGCAAAAGCGAAGACCTTATTAAAACCGTTGAAGAGGTTTGCGGCGAAAAGGTTATTCACGACATCGCCGCTGCCGAACCAATAGGCCCTAAAAATCTGCTTGATATAATAGTTGTCGCCCCGTGCACCGGCAACACCATTGCCAAAATTGCATTAGGCATAACCGACACCCCCGTTACAATGGCAGTAAAAGCCCATCTCAGAAACAACAAACCCGTGGTTTTAGCACCTGCTACTAATGACGCATTAGGGGCTTCATCCAAAAATATAGGGCTTCTTCATAATACAAAAAATATATATTTTGTACCCTACCGTCAAGACGACCCTCATTCCAAAAACAATTCATTGGTTTGCGATTTTTCATTAATCCCCGAAACCTTAGAAGCGGCACTTAACGGAAAACAACTGCAACCTATAATGATTTAATTAATAAACAAGTTTGCAAATTCGACACAATATTACTATTCAGATACAAAACCCCCCGATAATCCTTATATTTATAGGATTATCGGGGGTTGCATATAAATACCTTAATCTAATATTAGAAATCAAAAAATGTTCTATAAAAATACATTCAAATCAGTTCAATAATAAGTGCCAAATTACCGCGTTTTCCTGCAGTTGCTCGGTGAGAGTGAAGGTCATCGGCGTTACAGCAGGTGCAAATATCAGAAATATCAATATTTTCGGGGTCTATCCCTGCATTTATTAATATTTGGCGGTTTGCTTCCACTAAATTTAACATATATCTGCCGTTTTCTTTGGGTTTGAAAATTTTATCGAATTCCAAAAATTCATATTTTTTAAATTCGTTATAAACAGGGTCGTCGACCTCGTAACAGCACTGCGCTATTGAAGGTCCTATTCCAACAATTATATCTTTTGGGTCAGAGCCGTAGTCATTAACCATTTTTTCAACCGTTACTTTGCCGATAAGTTTTACTGTGCCGCGCCAACCCGCATGAGAAGTTGCAATCACCTTTTTTTTAGGGTCACAAAAAACAAGCGGTGTGCAATCAGCGTATTGTGTAACAAGGGCAACCCCTCGCCTATCGGTAATAAGACCGTCCACATCAGAAAAACTGGGTTTTGTAACCCCTGTGCCACAATCTTCTTCGGTAACCGAAATTACATTGTTAGTATGAGTTTGTTGGCTTAAAACCAAATTTTCAGTACTAATTCCAACCGCGCCGCAAAGTATTTCGTAATTTTTTAAAACATTCTCACGCTCATCGTTGCGGTTAAAACTTAAATTCATTGTAGCACAGTCGCCTTTACTTACGCCGCCGTGCCTTGTAGAAAAAGCGTGCCGTACCGCACCGCACTGCAATAATTTAGGAAACTGTATATACTGAAGACTGCTCTCTGTCACTACTTTTAAGTTATTACTTTTTAACATTAATTTTCTCCGTCAACAAGGATATTTTCGAATACTTTTTTCTGGGTTTTTAGAATTTTAACCCTGACAGAATTACCGTATTTCTTAGTTATAGCCTCAAATGCTTTATCCATCATAGGCGGACGTTCTTCTACAGAATGAGCGTCCGTACCGATTAAAATGTCCACTTCAGATTTTATTAATTTTGATAAAACTCTATCATAAGTTTTATCACAAAAAGCAGAAGCATTAACCTGCACTAAAATCTTTTCCGATTTAATAAATTTTATAAGTTTTCGGTAATTTTTAGACCTGTAATATCTTTCAACGTGCGCGATTATCGGTATAATTCCGAAATTTTCTTTTAAAAGTTCTATATTGGAAAAAAGCGAATTGCCGATACACTCATCAGTAAGTTCTATCAGCAAATACATTGATTTGTTAAGGGTAAGTCCTAACAGCGCTTCTGAATAACCCATGGAATCATAGCAAAGCATTTCGCAACCGAGATAAATTTCAGGTAAATCTTTACCCTTTACGGCTTTTTGTAATTCTTCAAAAGCGCGAGTGGTTTTTTCCTTATATTCGTTAAGATTATCTTCGTGGGGATAAAAATGCGGCGTCGCCATAACATAGTTTATTCCCTGCGCTTTCATCATTTCCAAAATAGCGAGGGATTCTTCTATATTTTGCGCACCGTCGTCCACTGCAGGCAATATATGAGAATGTATATCAAACATTAAATCACCCCATTAAAAAAGCGGAGAGTGGCCACACTCTCCGCAAAAAAATTATTTTCTGCTATACTTTCTGTATGCACCGTAGAAACCGTATTTCAAATACTTATTATTCTCTGAACCAAGGCCGTTCATAACTGCGCCTAAAACTTTAATTCCTAACTGTTTAGTGCTGATAAGTGCATTTTTAAATGCTTCATAAGTGGTAACATTTGTACGAACAACTAATATCAAACCGTCACACTTCTGCGAAATAGCAAGTGCATCCGAAACCAAGTTAATCGGAGGAGTATCAAAAACAACATAGTCATACATATTTCTGAGTTCGGTAACCATACGTTCAAAAGCGTTTGAACAATAAAGTTCGGTAGGATTATTGAAAACAGAACCAGCAGTAATTACATCGAGATATTGGTTATAAGAAGATATAGCATCCTTTAAATCAACATCACCGTTAATAATATCCAAACAACCTTTATTGTTTTCCAATTTAAGTTTTTGGTGAATGGTTGCTCTTCTGGAGTCGGCGTCAATAATAATAACCTTTTTATTAAGTTGCGATAAAGTGATAGCCAAATTAATAGCCGTTGTAGATTTACCTTCCGAAGCGTTAGCACTGGAAATTGCAACAACTTTACTGTTATCCTTTTCAAGCAACGCGATTACATGCATACGTAAATTCTTGTATGCTTCAACAACGGAAAAAGGCACTTTATTACGACTTTCCTGACTTAAAATTTTCTCAACCTTTACTTCTTTCTCAGGAGCCTTTGTAGCCATTAATAACCGCCTCGCTTTCCTGAATAATAGTTATAACCGTAGTTATAGGAGTTATATTTTGCTGATTTTGATTTTTCGAAATCGGGTATATTACCCAAAACCGCAACATCAAAACGTTCAGCGAAATCGTCTTCACCCTTAATTACTGTATTAGTAGAATAAACCAAAAGCAGAATTGCAAAGGTTATTGCCATACCGATAACGGCGGCAACCACCATAGAAGCCATTGTTTGCGGAAATACTTTAGTTGCCGAATCCGCAGGCGAAGTAGCAACCTCGGAATTAGGTACATAATCATTTATGTAATTAGGTGCCAACATCAAGAATTCATTAACTAAATCGGTGGCTTCATTAGGGTCGCTTGCCGAAAATGTTATATTAATGAAAAGTGAATTTTCGCTTTTGCGCGCAACCTTTACCATTGAATAAAGTTCGTTGTAACTGTACTTATTACCAATAGCATCGGACAGTTCTTTGTAAATTCCCTTAGTGTTAAGAATATCACCTATTGTTTCAACCAGATTAATAGATGCCACAATATCGGTATTATTAAGGGTTTCCTTTTCATTTGTTGAGTATTCCGAAATAATAGCGCCGTTAGTTACAATAAGAGCGCCTGTTGAAGAATATTTCGGAGTGGCAAAATATTTGCAGTAACCGAAAACCGCTACAGCAAAAACAACACCCACAATTAAAAGGATGAAAATATTTTTTATAGCAAGTTTAAGCAGTTGCATTAAATCGAACTTTTCCACAGTATACCTCATTTCTAGAATTAATCATATATTTTAATAATATCACATTAGAATTTCTTTTTCAAGGCTTTAATTCGCAGTTTCCAAAATTTTTACTGTTTTTTCGAAAGAATTTATAATTTCCCCGTATTCTTTGTAGGCGTTTTTATAAACCTCAATAACAGCGTCACCCTTATAACCGTTATCGGTAAACATCTTTAAAAAGCGTTTAAAATCAAAACCTCCGTTATAAGGAAGCAGACAGTCACCCGCTAAAGAATGGTCGCTTATATGCAAATGGTGAATATTATCAATAAATTCCTCTGCCAATTCAAAAGGGTTATATCCACTACGTACCGACTGCTTGATATCAAAGCAAAATTCCGCTTCACAGCCCAGTATTTCTTTCATAGCGCGCATAAATTCAATATCCCCTGCCCTATATTTCGAAACGTTTTCCTGCAAAACAGTAACCCCGTTTTTTCGGGTTTCTTCCTTTAAAATCATATACCTTTCGCAATACTCTTGGTCACTTACAGGACTTGTAGGACGGCCTCCGTGCAAAATTATAAATTTGGCGCCGAGTTTTGCCGCCACTTCCGAATACCTTGCAAACTTTAAAAGACCCTCGCGAAAACGCCTTTCGTAATCAGAAAAAAATACATAGGGTTCTGCCAAAGACATAGTTGGATGAACCGAAGTTATTTTTATGCCGTAATGTTCTTTTATATCGGTTAAAATATCAACAAAACTTTCTTTAAGTTCAGTTTCTGCATTAAAGAAAATTTCGGTACATTTTACACCCGATTTTCCGATATATTCAAGCGCTTCTTCGGTTTCTAAGGGATAAAAACTTGCGGTAGATATACCTAAATCCATTAAAACTCCTCCTTACAAGGATTAATGAAAACCGTTTTGTTCGTAGTATAAATCACCATACCTGGTTTTGCACCGTTAGGCTTTTTCACATTTTTAATATATGTGTAATCAACAGGAACTTGCGAAGAATTTGCGGCTTTTGAATTTTTCGCCGCGAGATATGCCGCGTGAAGAATTGTTTTTTCGCTAACATCTTTTCCCCCACAAAAAACAACAACGTGTGAACCTGCTATATTTTTAACGTGAAACCACAAATCGTTTTTAGCGGCGATTTTTGTGGTAATTAAATCGTTTTGAAGATTATTTTTACCTATAAGTATGCGGTAACCTTCTTCAGATACATCTTCCTTAAAGGCGGCATTATTGTTAGTTTTCTTCTTTTGTACAACCGCTCTTTTTATATAACCTGCTTCTGCCAATTCATCGCGTATTTCGGAAATTTCAGCAAGAGTTTCTGCCCTTGCAATACTGTCCAGAACCGAGTCAAAATAAACCAGTTCTTCGCGGTCCTGTTTTGTTAAAGCAGTTAAAGTTTGCTCGGCGGTATAGGTTTTTTTATAATCTTTAAAATATTTTTCGGCATTTTTCGCAGGACTAAGTGCAGGATTTAACGGAATTTTTACCTCGCACATATCCTCTTCATAATAATTAGGTACTAAAGCCACGCTACTGCCCATTTTTATATTATAAAGATTTGCCTTTATAAGTTCGCCGTATATCCTTAAAGTTTCACGGTTTTCACACGCCTTTAACTCGTTAAGCCTTAAAGCAAGTTTCTTTTCGGTTCTTACCTTTAAGTTATTAACAAGTTTTATAATATCTTTAGCGGCGGAAGTAATTCTTGCAAAATTATCCTTTTCGGTATAAAAAGCGTCAAGTAGTTGTGAAAAACTATCAAAATAGCGAAGTTTATAGTCAGCACCGTAATGGGTTATTTCTGTATAAGAAAACTCAAGCGGAGCGCCGTCAGGCTTTAACACAAGTACCGCGCAGTTTCCGTTTTTAAGGTCATAAATAACACTTTGTAAAACCGAATCAAGTGTTTGACCTTTAGTTACGCGATGTGCAATTTCGCGGCAAACAAGAGGTGAAAAACCCCCAAGACCGTTCATAATGTTTTTCCACATTTCACCGCCCGAATTTAAAATTTCAGCAGTAAATGCATTAATATCCATTTTAAGTGGATTAATCTTTTCTTGCGACGGCGGATACTTATATATAGCACCCGGCAGTAAATAACGCTCTGCCGTTTCAACATCGCTATGGCGCAAAGCATCAAGAATAACCCCGTCTTTAACCAGTACAACGTTAGCCTTATTACCGATAAGTTCGCAAACAAGTTTTAAGGTTACAATATCCCCAAGTTCGTTAGTAGCCGAAAATACAAGTTCTGCCACGCGCTCAACATCCAACTGCAAAACATCAATTAATTTAGCCGCGGATAAATGTTTTCTAAGTAACATACAAAAATTAGGCGGAACATTTGGGTTTTCGTACTTGTTTTCGGTAAAATGTAACCTTGCAGAGCCGTTTTTTACGGTAATAAGCAATCTCTTTACAAAACCTTTTTTGCGTAGCAAAAAGACCAACTCATCACGAGTTGGTTGATAAATTTTATCAATATGACAGTCGACGGCGGTTTTCACCTCATCAACTATTTTTCTTAAAAAGCCACCGTCTAAAGCCATTTGTTTACTCTCCTAAAGTTTCAAAATACTGCGCAACTGCTCAGCCGCCGAATTATAAAACTCGAAATCGGCTTTCTTTTCGGGTATATCCTTTAACGCCTTTGCGCATTTGAAACAGCGTTCGTACTGCTTTTTTATGTACAAAGCGCCGTCTGCTTTTTCGGGAGTTAATTTGCCGATAAAATAATTATAAGGCTCCCGTTCTTCTGACTCGCCATTATATCTGCAAACCATTACCGAATAAGCCTTTCTGTTTTCGTAAAGCGGTTCTTCGAGTATTATCTCGTAACCGTTTTCAAAAAGGAATTTTCTTAAGTATTCGGGCGAAGTAGTAGGCTGAAGTATCATTGTTTTTTCATTATTTTTTAAAACATTACTGCCTTTTTCTATAATACCCGAAATCACTTCGCCGCCCATACCTGCTATTACTACGGTGTCGGTTTCTTCCGGCTTTATGCACGATAGTCCGTCACAAAGCCTTAAATCAATTCCCGTAACACCTGCGCGTTCAATATTTTTTCGCGCTCGGCTTAAAGGCTTTTCGTTAATATCCGTAGCAATAACCGATTTTACACCGCCAGTTTTAATAAGTTCTATGCTTAAATAGCCGTGGTCTGTTCCAACATCACAAACCCTTGCGCCAAACGGCACAAGGGATAAAAGTAACTGTAATCTTTTTGTAAGTTTCATTAGTTTTTCTCTGCAAAATAATTGTTTAGTTTTTCAACAAGCGCATCACAATCAGTGCCGTGAACTTCGCAGGCTTGCTCAATGCTTTCACCGCGTGAAGCAGGGCAACCAAGGCAGTGCATACCTATTTCAAAAAAGTATTTTGCACAACCGTTGTCTATATCCAAAACATCGCCTATTAACATATCCTTAGTAATTTTCATTTTTATTTTCCTCTCATTAAAAAATTTCTGTTTCTAAATTTAAATCTTTGCGGGCGTGGTTATAAAGTTTTCTGTTATCCATTGCCCAGATTCTACCCGAAAAATCGTCCTCTTTAGCAGCGGTCACCGCTTCGCGCATTTCGTAAATTCTTGAATCCATAAGGTCAAGTTCGCTAAGCAGTTCGGCTTCAATAAACATTGGTCTTATCGCCGCGCCGAATTCTGGCTCACCGTGGTGGGATAAAACCATGTGTTCCAAAAGCATAGCAGTTTTTTTGCTGATTCCCAATTTTTCGGCAAATTTTTCAATAACCATTGCTCCCATAGCCAAATGACCTATTAAATTACCCTCAATGGAATAACCTGTGGCTATTCCGCTGTCGGCAACTTCAAATTCGGAAAGTTTTGCAATATCGTGAAGAATAGCGCCCGAAATCAAAAGTTCCCTGTCCACAAAGGGATAAATTTTGCATACACCCTCTGCCAGTTTCACAATAGAAAGTGTATGTAAAAGCAGTCCTCCGCGAACAGCATGGTGCAATTTAAAAGCGGCAGGCCAATATATCAGTTTCAAGCGGTTATCGTTTAAAATAGCAGTTACTATTTTTGAAAGTTCCCTGTCTTCAAAACCCTCTGCTCTTTTCAGAAGTTCCGCAAACATTTCCTCGCCCGAAAAAGCGGCAGTTTTCACAAAATCCGCTATATTTACATTGTCTTCGGGTGTGGTGTGCCTTATCCGCTCAATTTTAAGTTGATCTGATCCGTTATACTGGGAAATAAGACCCCTTATTTTAACTAACTCGTTAACGGTATATTCGCCGTGAAGTTCCTTTTGGTAGCGCCAAAGTTTTGCGTTTATTTCACCGTCACTGTCACCAAGCATCATATCTAGATAAGCATCCCCTTTAGAAGATGTTTTCTGCTCGATACTCTTTATAATACAAAATCCGTCAACAAGACCGTTATTATCAATTGGTGTAAAATTCATTTACTCAACCCTTTCTAAAAGTAATTATACAATAAATTATAACCTTTAGCAAGAATTTTATTGTATCGACCAAAAGTAATCAATTATTCCGCGGGTGAGTGCTTTGGCTTTAGCCACATTGTATTCTTCGTTTACTATATTTGCATAATCGTACGAATTAGACATATATCCGTTTTCTGTAAGCACAACAGGGCTATAGGTAGCGCGTCCCATAAAATATCGGTGCCAATAAACATCGGTATTTTTATAAAGACCTGCCTCGGCAGTTTTAAGGTAAACCATATCACTTGCTTCTTTTGAAAAAGGATGGAAGAAATGGGAACTAAATCCGTCTTTATTACGGTTTGTACCCGAAGCATTGTGATGTATCGCGATGCAGTAATCAGGTTTCAGCGCCTTAAACAATGTGATTTTATCGTCTGTAGAACTTGTGGCATCGGTTTCGCGGGTAAGGGTAACTCTAGCGCCGATACTTTCGAGTTCTGCCTTTAGTTTATAGGCTAAAATCAAGTTCTGCGCCGCCTCGCTATGCGTGGCATCTGCCCCAGCGGCACCTGGGTCTTTACCGCCGTGACCAACATCAATTAAAATATGTGCTCCGTTAAGATTTGCACCGTACTCGTTTTCAGCAGAAATAATTTTTGCAGGATTTAAAAATTCAAAAACCAACTGCCCGCTCTCGTTATAACTTGCTAACCAACCAAAAAATTTGCCTTGGCGTTTTAAATGCAGTCTTAAGGTGTAATCGGATTCATTTTTTATTATTTCCGCCGATTTAAAAATAGGATTATCTTCGGGTATAGCGAGTTCACCCGTTAAAACGGTTGCATAACAAAGGGTTATATCAATGTGACTGTAGGTGGCCTTTGAAAAACCGTAATCCCTTACCGCTACATTGTTATAACTCTGCCCCAGTAACTCAAAATAAAAAGGTGCTTTCCACATAACATTAAGGGTAAGTTTAGAGTGTGTTGTTCCGTTTTCAAAGGTGGCAATTCTCACTTCGTTATGGTCGGGCAAAGTACCTGCGTATTCTTTAACAACCGCAACCTCTCCGCGCGGAACATCACGCCTTTTGGTGTAAACCTGTTTTCCGCAACGTAAAAGCGCATACTCCTTGCGTTCTTCACCCGTGCTGTATATATATTCGCTCGAACTGTAATCAACAGTTCCTTTTGGCAAATAATTATTTGTAGGCTTTGACCAGTCGTTTGTAGAATAAGCATCGTAAGTTTCGGCTTCATAGGCAATAATCTCGGTTATTTTCCCCGAACCTACATCTATATACCTCGCACCCGACGGAGTAACTGCAGGATTACTGCTTAAAATATTGGACGGTTTTTTGCATACAATATTTCCCGAACTGAAACTTTCGGTAATACCGTTATAAGTAGCGGTAAATACTATTTTTCCAAGACTCACGTCTTTAAGACTACCGCTCGGCAGATTAAAACTTCCGCTAAAATTGGTAAAATCGCCGCCAGTTTCGGCTTCCGTTTGGTTAAGGGTAATTTTTTCACCGCAAAATTCCGCTGTTACTGTACTTCCCTTTCTCGCGCTCACATTAACAGGCATTACAGAACCGTTTTCAAATGATTCATTTTGCCAAGGGCTAAAACCGTCAATAACAACAAATCTGTAATTTACAGTATAGTTATAAGTCTGACCTTTGTGTTCAAATTTAAAGTAATTTTTGCCTATATTAAGATTAACATTAAAACTAAATCTTCCGTCAGCGTCGCGCGCTACCTCATTTCCGCCAAATGTTAACGGTTCCAAAGGGTCGGATTCACCACTAAAGGTTACATTAGGCTCGGTAATAGTTATAGACGTTTTGCTGGGTGACGTTACTTTAAGAGTTATTCCGTTATCTGTGTTTTCTACAGTAGAACTGTTGTCGGTTTCGGTATTTTCCGAACTGACCGTTTCCTCGGAATTTGAAACATCGGTAATTACACCCGTTTCAAAAGCAGAACCCGAAGAAGATAAATCGGTATTATTGTTCAACTTTAAAGCATTTATAATTAAAAACACTACTGCCGTTGCCGCAATCAAAGCCGCCAAAACCGATATTATAATAATAAAAATCCTTTTTTTCATAATTTCACATCCTATATTTTAAAAAGCACATTATATATTATATACTTGATACCCAATTTTTCAATAGAAGTTTTTAAATTTGAGGTAAATAATTTCTGCCAAAACAGGAAAAAATAAAAATATTTCAAAAAAATAAAAATTAGGTATTGACAAATCGACACAACTTGGATATAATATACAAGTCGCTCATTTGAGCGTTAAAAATTGTCGGCATGGCTGTATAGCTCAGTTGGCTAGAGCATGCGGTTCATACCCGCAGTGTCATTGGTTCGAATCCAATTACAGCCACCAACGGCCCGGTGGTCAAGAGGCCTAAGACACCGCCCTTTCACGGCGGTAACACGAGTTCGAATCTCGT